>JBHLPA010000060.1:0-10127 GCA_048939935.1 Promethearchaeota archaeon
AAGCGTCCTCAGATGTTCTGCTATATCGGAGGTCATTGTGTCAAATGTTGAGTTCATATCACTATCACCCTGAGTCAATCAAAAGTTCAGGTCATACCATGATTAAGGTATTCCTATTAATGAGGTGCCTGACTTCCAACATCCTTGTATGCGAGACCGAGTTTTTTCCGTTCTCCTGTAATCACATAGACAGCTTTCTCGGCAATCAGGAAGGCTTGGTCTGCAGCTCGTTCACAGTATCTGCCTACAATGATATAGAACAGTGCCATCGTTTCTATATCATCACGTTCTCGTAGGTACTGAGCAATTTCCTCAAACATCTCAGAAGTCTCTCTATCACTCTCAGCTTCCATCTTCTCTAGTTCATCGAACTGAGAGAGGTCCTCATCAAGGATTCCTTTCATGGCGATATCAAGTGTCTTCTTGGCAAGTTCTGCAAGGAATGGAAGTGATTCGAGTTCCTTGAAGTGCTGAAGTCCATCACAAAGATTTGTTATGTGAGCAATCTTGTAAGAATACCGCCCTACACGATATAGACTATGTGAAATCTGAAGATAAACGGACAGTCTTCTCAAATCCTTTGCAACAGGTTGTCTACGTCCTATAGTCTCAAAGACGCTAGATTCAATTTTTTCTGATAACTCCTCAATCTCTGAACTAAGTTCCTTTACTTTATGTGCTAAGTCTTGATCAAGTTCTTTGAAGGCGTTCATTGCGTCTATAAGTGATTTCGTAGCAAGTTCGTGAAGTGTTTTCAGTCGTTTCTCAATCGCCTTCAAGTAATACTCTAATTGTGTCGCCATGATGGTCACCTATCCAATTCGTCCTGTAATGAATGCCTCGGTCCTCTCATCCTTTGGAGCCTCTAGTATCCTCCCTGTCTTGTCAAACTCAACAAGCTCACCCAAGTATAGAAACGCGGCTTGATCCGACACTCTGAAGGCCTGTTGTACATTATGAGTGACAAGAATAATCGTGTAATCTTTCTTCAACTCTACAATGAGTTCCTCGATCTTAGCCGCACTTATCGGATCCAGAGCTGAAACCGGTTCATCCGCGAGTAAGACTGGTGGATCGACAGACAATGCTCGTGCGATGCAGAGTCTCTGTTGCTGGCCTCCTGAGAGATTAGGAGCAGGTATATCTAGGTCGTCTTTCACCTCATCCCAGAGTGCGGCTTTTTTCAATGATGTTTCAACAATCTTCTCCAACTCGTCTTCGTCAGTAGTCCCATGAAGTTTCGGACCATAAGTAATGTTGTCTCTAATGCTCATCGGAAATGGATTCGGTCGTTGAAAGACCATCCCTATATGTTTCCGGAGGTCATATACACTGTAGCTTGTATCATAGATATTCTGTCCGTTGAAATAGACTGCACCATCTTTACGAAAATTGGGAACAAGGTCATTGAGTCGGTTGAGTGTCCGCAGAAGCGTACTCTTGCCGCACCCTGATGGTCCCATGATGGCTGTCACGGTGTTGTCCTCGAAGTAACATGAGATGTTCTTTAGGATTGGTTTCGTGCCAAACCAGGTCGAAAGATTATGTACCTCGATGTGATACTTGAAGTCAGAAATTATACTAGCCTCCTTGTTACTTTACGAGAGATTAGATTGGCAATAACATCGATTGTGAGAACCATGATCATGAGTGCAAGTGCGGTCCCGTGAGCCTTTGCCTGCAGGTATTCACGGGGGTCACTGATGTAAGCCCAGATTGTATAGGGCATAGATGCGACCCAAGAACCCGAACCAGTGAGTTGCGTGGGAACTGTGAGATTGTTCCCGGCAGTGAATATCAACGGAGCAGTCTCTCCCATCACTCTACCAACTGCAAGCAGAACTCCAGTGATGACTCCTGGAAAAGCAGCACGGATTGTGACATTCCAGGTTGTTGACCACTTGGTCGCACCCAGTGCAAGGGAAGCCTCTCTGAGTGACATGGGGACCGCTCGTAGCGCTTCTTGAGTTGTCCTCAACACAGTTGGTATCATCATGAACGCAAGAGTAAGACTTCCTGCGACAACTCCCATTCCAAGATGGAGAAAGTCAACGAGGAACGCAAATCCAAAAGCTCCGAATACAATTGAGGGAATTCCAGCAAGAACGTCGGATGCGAATTCTACGATTGTGCGTCCCCAACCATGTTGTGTGTATTCAGTTATGTAGATCGCACCGAAAACACTCAGGGGGATTCCAACAGCACTTGCTAGAACTATGAGTTCGACAGTTCCAACCAAAGCATTTCTGATTCCTCCCTCCAACCCCACTCCTGGAAATGTTGTAAAGAATTCTATCCCTTGTCCAGGTCCACTTCCGAAAACTTCTGAAAATCCGATACTTGCAACCTCGATGAGTACCAAGAAGAAAGGTGATACGATGATTAAGATGACAACACCTAGAATGAGCTTGAATAGGAAATCTGTGAAATGACGCCTTGACTGGGTCACGCTACGAAGGTAATCAATGATAGCTTCCTTTCTACTGCTCATCTAGATATACCCCCGTGTTTTCATTCCCCATCGGATGAAGAACTTGGCAGTCAACGTGAAGCAGACAGACATGATCATGAGGATAAGACCAACCGCGAAAAGTGCAGACCTCCAGAGTGGAAAAACAAACGCATACCCAAGCTGATTCGTAATTATGCTAGTCATCACGTACGTTGGGTCGAATAGAGTGTAGGGTATCTGCAGGGAGTTTCCTGTTACCATGAGAATAGCCATTGTTTCACCAACAGCCCTTCCCAAAGAGAGGACCACGGCGGCACCAACGCCAGGCAATGCAGCTGAAATCACAATCTTTCGAGCAGTTTCACTCTGAGTTGCACCTAATGCAAGTGAAGCTTCGCGAAGACTTTGTGGAACCGTCTGTAGTGAATCAGTTGTGATGGTCACAACTGTTGGTAGTAACATAATGGCAAGAATCACTCCTCCTGCTAAGAGACTGAGACCATTTGTGTCACCTTGGAACCAAGGCATCCAAGCCGTGATGGGATTGTTCTGAACCGCTGGGGCAAAGACATTCCTGATGAAGGGAACCATGACGATATATGCCCAAAGACCATAGACGATTGATGGAATTGCAGCCATCATTTCCGTAATCATCTTTATTGGTTGGCGAAGACGCATCGGACAGAACTCTGATAGGAATATCGCACCGCCGATTCCTATAGGAACAGCTAGACCAATTGCAATAGCTGTACACAACAGAGAACCTATGATAAAAACACCGATGCCAAAGAGGTTTCTGTTAGGGTCCCATGTTGGACTAATGATTATACCAGGCCCAGCAGAAGGATCTGTCAAGATAGGTGTGGATTCGTACCAGAGAAATCCAAGAATCAGAATGATGATTAGTATACTCGCAAAAGCTGGAACCAATAAGAATACTTTCCCAAGCTTGTCGGTCTTTCCAGGTCTATCAGCTGCAACGAAATCGTGGATTGGATTAATAATCCGACGCCTTAGCCGAACAATGAGTGGTAAGGTATCATCAAGCTCCATCTTTTCAATTGCTTGGGTTTCAGTTTCAGTCATTCATATTCTCCTCAGCCTAATATCAGATCGAAGGTGATAGTGAACTCAGAAGTATCAAAGAGTAGCTCTGAGCCGCTGTCCCATTAATCGGGACATACCCAACATCACTGATGAATCGTTGACCTTCGACCAGACACCAGAACACGTAGGTTATTGTATTCTGACTCAGGTGATTTTGATTCACCATGTAGAACAATAAGCGAGCAATAGGGTATGCCCCGGGTATATCAGAGTTCATGATGTCTTGGCCTGGTGTCGTAAGATTCGTTGGAATTGCCCTAACTGCATTTGTAATTGAAGGAATGATCCACTCTCCATTTCCGGGATTAAAGAGCTCAGCTGGAATCAAATCGCCTATGAACGCAAGACCAACATACCCTATTGCAGATTGGTCACTCTCAACACCTGAAGCCACACCGGGATTGCCATCAACTGCATTCACTCCTGCAGGAAATGAGAGGGCTTCTTCATGGCCAAGGCCCCATACATACTCTGCACCATTGATATTCGTATTCTGGTCTGCAGTTTCAAGCCACTTTGCAAAGGTAGCAGTTGTTCCACTTGCATCAGACCTAACGAAAACATCGATTGTACCTGTCTTTAGGACTGATACTCCGAACACAGAAGAGAACTCATCCCAAGTCGTAATGTTCCGTTGGAAAATTGCTACTGCCATGTCACAGTCCAACTTGAAGGATGACCCATTGACACCTTCATTGACGACTATTCCCAATGCATCTGCTGATACTGGAAGGATTTCCACCTCAGGATTATTGTCAATATAGTCTTGTTTTGGAAATGAACTTGAAGCTCCAATGTCAATAAGAGCTTGTCCGATTAGAGATTGACCTAATCCTGAACCTCCGGTACTTGGAGTCACTGATATCCCGGGGAAGACTGCGTTAAATTCCACAGCCCAAATCTGTGACAGCGGGTAGACAGTAGAGGAACCTGCTGTTGTTATTGTCCCTTGAATACCACTACCGGGTGGGGGACTAATGAAGATGAGACCTCCCGCTCCAAGAAGAATCCCAATGATTATGCCAGCCATTAAGCCACTCTTCTGTTTCCATATTGATTTCATTTTGAGGTTCCTCTGAAAGATTACATGAACGTCATGTCCAACCCCGAATTAAGGTCATCGCATGACGTTCATGTTCAGGGGACACCTATGTGGTAGGTGATAGTGCTGTAACAACGCTTAATGCATATGTAATCGCAGAGGTTCCGCTGATTGGGACATAGCCAACTGTTGAGATGTACTGTTGTCCCTGAACCAGAACCCAATTCAGATACGCAATCGTATACCAGTGGAGATTGTCTAGATTAACCAGATAATACAACAATCTCGCTATTGGATAAGCACCAGTCTTGTTAGAGTTCATCAGGTTCTGGCCAGGATCAGTAATCTCATCAGGCAGTGCCTTCAACGCGTTTTCTAGAGATGGAGTAACATAATCACCTATGCCAGGATTGTAGAGGTCAACCGGAGTTAAGTCTTCCATGAAAACAAGACCAACATAACCAATACCTTGAGCGTCACCTTCAACTCCCGAAGCAACGCCAGGATTGCCATCAACTGAGCTAAGAGTGCTAGGCCATGATACCACTTCACTATGACCGAGTCCCCACTCATACTCAGCACCATTTGCATTGGTATTTTCATCAGCAGTTTCTAGCCATTTGGTAAAGGTTGCTGTTGTACCACTTGCATCAGAACGAACATAGACATTGATAGGACCAGTTGCATCAACAATCACATTGAATATAGACTCGAAGTCTTCCCAAGTTGTGACATTACCTTGAAAGATGGCAACAGCCATATCGCAGTCCATTTTGAATGTGCTTCCATTTACTGCAGGATTAGTAACTATTCCTAATGCATCTGCAGACACTGGAATGATTTCAACATCAGGATTTGTAGTCCTATAGGTTTCATCTGGATAGGAACTTGAAGCTCCAATGTCTATCAAGCCATCTGCGATTTGAGATTGTCCAAGACCAGATCCTCCAGTACTAGGACTCACTGAAATTGATGGATAGTCAGCACTAAACTGAACTGCCCACTCCTGAGAGAGGGGATATACAGTTGTTGATCCTGCTGTTGTTATTGTGTAGGTTTGGTTACCGCCGGGTGGTGCCACAATCAGTGTTGCACCAGCACCGACCACCAATCCGATTACTAGAAAAACTAGAAATTTCATTGTATCATTCATTTTATCAGCACCAATGATTCTCTTACGAGCTTCTGCAGGTAAACCTCGAGTTAAGGCGTAGGCATTAACAGCACATGCAAGTAATAGTTGTAAATGCTTCATATGCTCAAGCTTAAATGATGGCTTTTTCCGGCCATCATCTGTAGCATATGCCTTGGAAGCTGAATCCAATGACTGTGACAACAAGGAAGCTTAACCAAGTAAGAAACTCATTCTATGTCTACCTCCCTCGAAATTGGTGTGATGAGTTTAAACTCACAAAGAACTCCGAGGTTCGAATAGAAAGAACTCTTGAAGGAACTCTACGAATAATTCCCCCAACAATAGAAATCCCTCATTCTGAACCCCTTCGGCTTTCTTTGACAAAAGACCAAACAAAGAACATTGTCAATCTTCTAGTGGGATCTTATATTGTTGGGACAAACGAGTTAGAACTTAAATTTGATGATGGTCTTGACATGACAACGAGAGGAGAAATCAGCAAATGGATTAGAAGACTTCCTGGTTTTGAAATCCTTGATGAACATAGTAAGAGCTTTGTACTCAGTGACACAAGCGAAAAACAAGTAATCATACCCATCCTCCGAAGGCAATTTGCCACGACGAAATACATGCTCAATGGTCTTCTATCAATGATAGAAAACAATGATACAAGAGACCATCTGAAAATAATCGACCGAGATGAAGATGTAGATCGCCATAGATACTTCGTTGAACGGCTCTGTCACATTGTATTAAGGGACCCATCATATGCGCGACGAATTGAACTGACCCCGCCAGATGCTCTGAGCTTTAGTCTTGCAGCAAAATTTGTTGAACGAATTGCGGACCACATCTGTGCCGCAATCAACGAGCTAGTTCAACTCAAGCAGTTAAGCCCTAAGATTCGAAATATGGCTAAGAAAATAATCAGCGTTTATGACGACACTAGTAAGGCATTCTTCAGTATTGATCTTACTAAGAAATCTACTAAGAAGTTAGATATCGCATCGAGTTCAGAGATAGCATTGCAGACTCTGAAAGGTGCAACAGAACTAGCAGAATCTCTTCAGAAAGTTAGCTCTTCAAGAAAAGATAAGACAACTCATGAAATAGTGCTAACACTTCACCTTGAGCGAATTGCATCCTACTGTGCAGATATTGTTGAGATTGGCATAAACCGAATAATTGAGTCAGGGATCTAAATTTTCGAGTCCACTCCGAACTCTTGACAATGAAATTACGACTCACATCCAGATGCTTACTTAGAAGTTAGACTTATGACGCAGCTTTTCTTAATCATTGAGCAGGTGAAGTAAGTGACTCAGAGAGCCAAGAACACCTTGAATGATCTTGATGCTAAATCATGGGTAAAGTTAACAAAATCATGGTTTGTGATAAATCCTCGTTCAAGGTCTCAAGAACAGATAAGTCATCCTGCAAAGTTTCCAGAAGAACTCGTGAAACGACTAGTCACATACTTCACTAAAGAAGGAGCGTGGGTACTCGATCCATTTGCTGGAGTTGGCAGTACATTAGTTGCTTGTCGTGAAACTCGAAGGAACGCGATTGGTATCGAGTTAAACAGTGAGTTTGTTAATATTGGTCAGGCAGGTCTAAGGAATGTAAAAGGCAATGGTCATCAATCTCTGCTTCTTGGAGACTCGATTAATGCAGTAGAGATAATTTCTGATCATTTGGAAAATCAGGTCCCATCATTTGATTATGTCATAACTTCACCACCGTACTGGAACATGCTCAGGAAGTCTCGTGGAGGCAATGAATCAGTACACAAAGAGAGAGAAGAACAAGGTCTGAAGCAGTACTACAGTGATTCGAAGAGAGACCTTGGCAATATCGAGAATTATGAACTTTACATTGAGCGTGTAAGTTCAATTCTGCAAAATCTGAATCCCCTTTTATCCGACAAAGCTTACATCACAGTAGTCGTCCAAAACATGAGGGATGTTGATGGGACCCTGAAACCTATTGCATGGGATTTGGCCAAGGAGTTGTCAAGAACATATGTTCTTCGTCAAGAAATGATATGGTGTCAGGACAACAAGAAACTTGGTTGTTGGGGGTATCCTACTACATACGTTTCTAATGTTCATCATCACTACTGCATCATTCTGCAAATGAAGTAGTTTATTGAACTCGGTTTGAAAGAATACATATGGATTCAATCCAAACAATCATTCATGGAAACCGCGACAATATATGAAATTGAGATAGACAACCTCAAAGAATTAATCCAATCGTTTCCTAACCTCTGGCCGAAAGACAAATGGATGCTAGATTCAGGTATGCTTCTGCTTCTGGGAAAATCTGGAGAATCAAACGAATCTTATTTTGCTATGCATCTCTTTTCAGTCCCTCATGGTCTTCTCGCAGTTTTTATGGAATATCAAAAGGAAACGATGAAAGCCACCTTTGATATTCATGGATATACAATTGCATGTAATCAAATTCAAGGCCGAGCTCAGTATACAGAACAACGAGTGAGAGATTTCATTTTGGGTTATGAAGGAGAAGCTTTCCACAAACTCTCTGCAGAATTCAATGATGAAATCTTTGAGTGTCCCGAATGTTGCGCTAAGTACTCTCTTGGCACTCTGAGAATGTCTAGTGATGGACGTATAGAATGCCAGAATTGTGGTCGCCTCGTGCATTTCGAGATTGAAGACCAAGAATTGAATGATTCAAACTGATTGAGTGTTGCAAGAGTAGATATAGCTTCATGACAACATGAAGGTGAGGGATAGAACGAATTGGAGACTGCTGAGATTCTTGGTATCGATGAGGAAGACCTACATGGGTACATCAGAGCGTTACCCAATCTTTGGGAACAGACAAAAAAATCATTCGAGTCTGGAATACAGCTTATACTCCAAAAGCTCGGAGATACAGAAGACATTCTGTTTGGAGTTTATATATTCTCAAACATGGGCAGACAAATAATCATCTTCATGGAGTACCAACGTGATATCGCTGCAGCAATCTTTGAGATTCATGGTCTTCAAGTAAATAATTGGGGCTCTACTATAAGTTTCAGTTATGGAGAACAAAGAATGCGGAAAATCATTGAAGGTAGTGCGGGTGGAGACTTCAAAGCATTCTCTGCAGTTCCAGAAGGAGGTACATTCATCTGTCCAAATTGTGGAGCTCAATATTCTCTGCGAGTTTTGAAGATTGCTAGTGATGGGAGAATTGAGTGTCAGAATTGCGGGAAATTAGTGAGTTATTCATTAGATTATCCTGAAGAATAGATATTCACTAGATAATCCCTAGAAACTGCACATTATTCTTAAGGTATTTCGAATCGCAAAGTAACTATGTCTGAAAACTTTCGTGTACTGACTCTTGAGGATTATGGACAAATCAAAGCGCTTTGCGAAACCATCTGGAACGGGAACGATTATGTTCCTGATGTATTTCCAAAATGGGAAGAAAATCCTTTGGCACAGACAATTGGTCTTTTTGTTGACGATACACTTGTTGCTATTGGGAACATAGAGCAACTTCCTGAAACTGATATTGCATGGGTGCAAGGTCTGAGAGTAAAAGATGGACACAGGGAAAGAGGATACGCAACGACTGTCACGGACAAACTCATTGAGATTGCTAGTAACAATGACATCGAGCATCTCTGGTATGCCACTAGCTCAAGAAATGAGTCATCGATGAGAGTAGCTCTCAAGTGTGGTTTCAAAGAGGCGGATAGTACAGGATACTTCCGTGTCTACAAACCATACCCCTCACATCCAAAACCTAGTCTGAATATCATACCACTTAAGGTAAATCCAGAGCGACTACATGAACTACTCATCGTAAACCCGGATCTTGTCGAGAGTAAAACCTTTCCTCTAGCATGGCATTTCGATTTCAAAACACAAGAAGGATTAACCCGGCTTCTTCAAGACGCAATCATCAAAATGGTTGTGGATGAAAGCGGTCGTGCCCTCGGCATCTACTGCCAGACAGAGAGAGAGAGGGACGAAGAGAAGACTGCAGCCTTCACAGTATTTGCGACTGACCGTTCTGTGTTTGTTGATATTATGTCTCGAATGATAGATCAAGCTGAATCACAAGGAGCAGATCGAGCAGTATTCTTCTTGGGACCACGGGTGACAGACTGGGCATTCGATCTTGGATACGTGCAAGAAGAATTCGTTGGTCGAAGATTCCTCCTGTATGAACTAAATCCAAATGAAAAGTAGTTTTCAGTCAACGAATGTGACGGACTTATACAAATAAAATGAGAAAGGCTGGTTTAGCCAGCCTTCACTTTCCAGGTTCGAAGTGGACTCTTGTCGGAGGATTGAGCAAGTACAGGAAACAGACCAAGCTGAGTACAACACCCGGCCAGTTCTCTCCAATTGCATAGAGTACCA
>JBHLPA010000061.1:0-2792 GCA_048939935.1 Promethearchaeota archaeon
TGAGTAATGCCCTTTGTGAGTTGAGCTTGCTTAATATGTTCAATCTCCTGTACCCAGAGAGTATACTGATTCTTGACATATTCATCATCTGGCATGTACTTCTCACTAGCATTGAGCACCCAAGCGAAGGGAGTCCAGCCATCATCCTTTCTTATTTTATTCAGCATTTCTAACAGAGTCTTGTGAATTATTCCAAGCTCTTTTCCATAGAAAGGAAGCAATGGATCAACAGCATCTAGAGGCTCGTAAATATCTTCACCACGAATGAATGTCTGAATTATGATGAGCTGGCCGTCTTGAGAATGAACGAATGCTCCACCCTTTGTACGTACAGGTCTTGGTGTCTTGATACCATTGTGAGAGAGAAATTCGTGAACTTGCATAGCGAACTCGGTACGCTCAACAGATTCGTGTAAAATTCTAATGACATAGTCTCCTAGATCAGTTTGAATATGATAATTATCACTCTGGAATCCGCTCTCAAGAGTACGCACTAATCTTTGAAACTCACCTATGTCAAAGTGTTCTAATACAGAGATGATTGTGCCTTCATCAAGTGCCATAGAGCATCAGTTTGTAATGATTGAACTAAGTGATAAATAATCTCCACAAAGTTATAGATTCTACCAGCGGCGCCACTTCTTTCTTCAGTTTCTCTAATACGACAACATATTACGAATAGTGCATTCCAAAACATTGAAGTATTAAAATTAACATATGTTAATTTAAGTTTTGTAAGAGAAGTGGTGGGTATGGAACCGCTTGGTACAATAACAATGTGTTACCCATATGTCGATGAGAAGACAAGAGATACACTTGAGTCGGTAATGAACGAGGCAGAGAATTATGGCGACTTCACAGAGAGACTCTGTGATAAGATAATCGCGGAACCATCATCTCCAGTATTGGAGTATTTGGCGGTTTCATTCGCGTACTGGGTTGAAAATTTCAATCTGATTGATAGACTAGAAACAGCAGGGAAGGTGTCTGACTTAGCCAAACCACTTCTTCTGCATGTCAAGGTGGAGAAAGGCGCAAACATCAGTTGGAATGAGGTGAGAGCCTCTCTTAAGACTGCCCTTGATAAGTCACCCAATGACTGGATAGCAACTCATCTGTACCTTACATGGAGAATGTCTACTCAGTATTTCTTTTCTGAGGCCGATGTTGAGATTTGGCCGCTTGATACAATCTCAACTGCTGTAAAAGACAACAGTGAGCTGAACTTCTTTGAATCACATCTTCTCTGGATCGAAGCTATGGCTCTAATGAGAGAGAATGACAGAAAAGCAGCAATAGCTAATTTTAGACAGGTATTGGCAATAGCAAGAAAATTCGATGATAGGGTTTATGCCGCCTGTACTCTTGGTATTCTAGCCAATTGGATCAGGCAGAGTGATATCAAACAGGCCATAGATATATTATTGACCACAAGAGAACTAAGCGAGGAACTTGGGTATTTCGTCCAGATTGGGTATATTCAGCATAGTATGGGACAAATCATGGGAATGAGAGGAGAGTTTGATGCCGCAATCGATTATCATTCCGAATTCAGGAAATATCAAGTTTCACTTGGCCATCCAACAAACGTCGTAGACGCTCTCATTGCTTTCTACTATAACATGAGTGGAGATGGAAGTAGAGCGCTGGACACAGTAAAGAAGTCAATCTCTCCAGAAGATGCACCAAATCGTCAACTTGCATATATTCGAGCACAACAAGCCTGGGCTCTGATCAATCTTGAAAGGTATGATGAAGCAAAAGAAGTGATAGATATCTGTCATAGACTTGCATTGAAGTCTGGGGATGTGAGTCAGGTGAACTGGTACTACATGGTCGAAGGGTTACTCGATAAGGCAGAGAACCGATTTGAAAACGCTCAAATGAACTTCCAAAAAGTACTTGATTATCTGGAGAACAATCCCATTCCATTGTTTCAAAACATATGCCTACTGAACCTTGCAGAAATGGAAGTTGACACGCTCACAGATACATCATTACATGAGAATCATGATTCGTCTGGACCTTGGATGAAGAGACTTGAAGAATATGTGCAAGAGCATGACTTTCCTGGTATTGCTGCACGATCAATGATTCTCAAAGCCAAACTTCGATACAGACAAGGAAAGCACGATGATGTTCAGAGGATACTGAAAGGAGTTCAAGACATGGCAAGAACTCCAAGCATGAAGTACCTTAACGACATGATGATCTCAGAATTCCCCGATGTGATCATCAGCTGATTTTCAAACTCTGAACAGCGGAGCCGCTTCTTTGATTTCAATAGATTATAATGGAGTGGTCGATAATAGAGAGCAGTATGAGCTCTCAGACTGAGAAGGATATTATCGCAATCACTGATTTGGTTGATCTTGAAAACAAATCTGTATTAGAACTTGGTTGCGGAGCTGGACGGATCACCTTTGAACTCGCAGATAAGGTTCTGGAAATAGTTGCAATAGACATTGATGAAAAGGCTATTGCGGAAGCTCGCCAGAACAACTCGTATGGGCATGTGACCTTTCTTGTTGAGAACATGGAGAACTTCGATTTGAAGAGGAGATTCGATCTGATTCTATCAGTCGGAGTAGGGTATATGTATCTGAGAGACTTGCCCAGTGCAATCAGGAATATATCGCATCATCTGGATGCCGAGGGGGTTGCCCTTCTGATCTGTAGCTCTCCAAATAGTGAGTATGAAAGAATAGTTGATTTGTTGGTTGAGGAACATGTCAAAACAGTTTCCTTTTACAACAAATTTGAGAAGATTCTTTCAAACCATTTTACTTTTA
>JBHLPA010000061.1:2802-10103 GCA_048939935.1 Promethearchaeota archaeon
TTCTCCGATTTTAAAGAGATTATGAGATGTTTTCAAAGAGAATTGAAGGAAGAGTATGCGACAGAGATGAATGGTCACCATGAAGAAGCATTGAGAGGATACTTTCAAAGAAAAGGTAGATTCACAGTTGAAGATGATTCACAAGCCTACATTTGCAAGCATATTTGAAACTGCTACCGGTAGCGCCACTTCTTTTTGGAACTAATATTAAGAAACTATAATATCGGTTTAAGTTCCGATGGTATAGGAGGTCAAGAGAGTGAAAATAGAGATTGACACATCTGATTTGGAATGGGGCACTTACTACAGGGATGAAAAATGCAAGGAGTTAGAGGGAGTTCTTCAGGGTGATTCGAGATATGCAGAGTGCGAGGTGAAACGTCAACGCTGGGGTGATGAGAACGCGGACCCGTTTCATGTATTTGATGAGAACAGAGAGGCGATTGTTGTGCTTGAGATTTCGGAAGTCAACGCATTAAATGGTGCTGAACTCATCACATACATCGAATTTCAACGAAAACAATGTCGAATCTCAAATTTGATGGAAGAATTGTTGTTTACATTGTTCATGGGGGTTAGTGGAATTGCAACAGCTTTCTTATTATTTGGAGGCGGCAAGAGATGATCCCTTGTTTCGTGATGTGCTACAAAGACTCGCGGAAGTACCTCAACGAAATCATCATCTCAAAATTCCTTGATGTGGTTATCACATAATCATCAATTATTGAGAAACGACGCCGTCTCCTTCTCTGGAATTTATCTTACCAAACTATAATTTATTTCATGTCCTTATTGTGAATAAGTGGTAGTCGAGTGAAAGTCGAAATTGATGTGTCTGAAGTAGAATATGGACTATATTATAGAGATCAGAAGTGCAAAGAACTAGAGAAGATTCTTCAGAATGACTTGAAATATGCCGAATGTGAAGTGAAACGTGTCCAGTGGGGGAATGCAGATACTAATCCCTTTGATGTGCTAGATGAGAACGAGGATAGTATTGTCCTTCTTGAGACTTGGGAGGTCAATATATTAAGCCCCTCAGATCTTTTATCATATATTGAAGTGAAACAGAAGATAGACAGACCGCTTTCAGATGCAGATGCCATGTTGTATGGTGCATTTGGAGCACTTTGTCTGACGGTAGTAGTTCTATTAGCCCTAATGGTTTTTTATGGAGCCATATCAGGATTGGAGTTTTTGACCATACCTGTATTTATTCTGACACCAATTCTAGGTATTCTCAGCATTCGGACCTATCGAAAATCAATACATGAGAGAAGGAGTGCAGACTTGGAAGCAACAAAGAAGGATTCATCATTCATTGAAATACTACGAGAACTCGCGCAGGCACCTGAAATTGATGAGTCCAATAGAAGGAAAATAATGAAGAGAATTGAAACTCTTGAGAGAGAAGTAATGGGCATTGAATCATAATCCAGACAGGTATGAGAACAAAACGAAGAAACCAGAGCAGATATTCCAGAAACCGCTTCTTGATTGCTTAAGACGGTAGCCTTAATGAGTTTCAGTTGATTGTTTAGAATATATTTCGCAGGAGGCGTTGTAGTTTGAGAAGAGCCCTTGGTCTTTCAATAGTTCTAATGATAGTGTTCACAGGCTTTTCAATAATGCATCCAAAATCGACATTACCAAGCCTTCAGAAAGACTCAGAGAGAAATGTTCGGCCTTTGTTTGCTCAGGATGACCTCGAAGACTACAATCAGTTTTCAAAGGGCAATTTTACAGGGACTAGTTTCTCGCATGTCAATTTGTCTGTCATTCTGGATGATGTTTGGTCAACTGTCATTGGCAATATGACCATTGAGTATTACAATGACGAAACAATTGCTTTCTCGAGCATTCCATTCCATCTCTATGCTTCTGGAATGGATTATGTCAGCAGGCAGGGAGCTATTGAGGTATTCAATGTGACCACAACAGATGCTCCCAATACACCTCTTTCCTACGACATTGTGTCTGACGACCAGATAATGTGGGTCAATCTTCAATCACCTGTTGGACCGGGAGGTACTGCTTCGTTCCGGGTTTCTTTCGAGACCACTTTACCTGATGGTCTGGACAGAGCCAACTCACAGGGAAGTGACGGCGACCAATCGAGGATGTTCACATTTGCCAGTTGTTATCCGATGCTATGTGTCTATGATGAGTATGATGGCTGGAACACCGACGGGTATGTCGCTTTTGGAGATCCCTTTTACCTAGACATGGCATTCTATGACTTCATAGTTGAAGTTCCCAGTGACATGGTAGTCGCGGCGACAGGTCAATTAGTAGATAGCTACAACGATGAGGGCAACACCACGTACCATTTCAGTCCCGGACTGCCAGTGCGCGAGGCCACATTCTCTGCTTCTCGATACTATGTCGTTGAGTCTATGTTGGTAGGAACTGTCAATGTGTCGAGCTTTTACATCCCAGACTCACAGCCAGAATGGGAAGACGATGTTCTGACTTGGGGTAGTGAAACCCTGTCACTTTACAACACGACCTATGGTATCTATCCCTATTCGACACTCAATATTGTGGAGCAGTTCGCGTTCTATGGTGGGATGGAGTACCCCTGCCAAGTCTACATAACAAATGGCATGCTTCAGCTCGTGAGACAAGGAGCAAGGCCCCCTAACTATCTTGAGTTGGTCGTTGTTCATGAAGTAGTGCATCAATGGTGGTCCCAACTAGTTGGAGTTGACAGCATCGATTGGGGTTTTCTCGATGAAGGATTGACATGTTGGTCCCATAACTACTTTGGCGAGGTCTATCATCTAGACTGGGAATATTTCCAGTATTATCGATACTTGGACACGGTGAGGACATTCTATAGTGAGAATGGAATAGACACTGCGATAAACCAGTCAAACTATGACATACCAGATCTGGTAACTTACATTGAATACACAAAGACTCCACTCATACTTGAAAAGCTGCGTATCGAGATAGGTCAAGAGAAGTTTATCGCGGGACTGTCATTCTTCCTTAAGCAGAATTACTTCAGGATTGGTACATTGGCTGGACTACAGGATGCTATGGAGCAAGTGTATGGTGGGTCCTTAGACTGGTTCTTTCTACCATGGTTTGACAATTCTCGTCTTCCTGACTACTCATTCACCAACGCGATTTATGATAGAGAAGAAGGCACCCTGATGGTGACCATTGAGGATGAAAACGAGGCGTATAATCCATATTCCTATTCACAAACGGTACCTATCCAAGTCATTGGCACTATGGGTGGGATTCTGGATGAAAGAACCGTTTGGATAAACAGCACAACGGTTGTGACTCTTGAAATGGCCAGAGAGCCTCATTGGGTGGTTTTGCTCTATGATGATTATATACTCGTCGAACTTGCAGAACAAGACACTCACTCTCTATCCACCACAGAAATTCAGAGAGTCGGGAACCTCTTACCTGATCTCATTCCGGTAGTGATTCTTGGAGCAATTGCTGTGATTGCGACGATAGCGATTCTTGTGGTCGGGTACAATCGAAGAAGATAGTCCGGAGGTGTTTAGTCAGAAAGAGTGACCTAGTCTCCGGTCGGAGTTACCGTCTTTCCCTCAATCATCAGGATGACTGTCCGTAGAGGAGCATGGGTCCGATGTAGGACTCCTTTTGGCACCATAAAGCCCTGTCCAGGCTGCAAATCATGTGTCTTGTCCTCAACATCGATGAGCAACTGACCATCAACCACATAGAAGAACTCATCCTCATGGTCGTGTTTGTGCCAGTGAAACTCACCATGAATGACACCCAATCTAACAACACAGTCATTTACCTCACAGAGTGAGAAATTTTGCCAGTCTTTTTTGGACTTCTTGATTATTCTTGGAATGTCTATCAATTGTAAGGGACCAAACTTCACGTCTGTACTGATGGAATAGTGGTCATGATTCTGATTGTTCATCCACCTCTCTCCGCGACACTTTGTAGACAACTTGGTGTCGGTAGTCAGTACACCCGACTGTCATAAAATCACTTCCATCGCCTTCTTCAGTGAAACTGCCGCCAGAGAGCATGACCATAATCCATGGGTAAAGCACGTAAAATGAACTGGAGCACATCTTTCCTCTGTCCTCAGGATATCTGTAAGTGTCGCCTACTTTCTGGCCAATTGAACAATCGCCTTCGCCCAGAATTTTGACAACTTCAATTGTCACTTTGTATTGTGCCATGTCCATCACCACACAGAATCTCCAACAAATTTCATATTAGAACTGATTCACCAACGCAAAAGCATACACACGTAATACTGAAAAGCTGCCTACACTGAGGTTCAAGACATGTCCCAAAAGACCAACGACCATGTCCCAATGACCGTGTGGTGTACTCTGATTCCACCCGGTGATATGGAGAAACTGGTTGAGTTCGAAGAAGAACTTCGTTCTGTCAATCAGACATATGAGGACTGGTTGGTTTCGATGAGGGGCAAGTCACTCGTCGGTAGTGATGTGGGTGTTCTTCTGGACCGAATCAGGATGCTCATGATTAACATAGGCATTGCCTGTGCCCTGAATCGGGATCTTGCAGAGGAGATTCAGACTATCTTGTCAGTAAATCTCAGGAAGAGGTCTCTTGACCTAGTATCGGAGCTGCCAGATGAATCTCCAGAGAAACTGGCAGTCAAGGAGACCCTTGTTGCGTTCTTTTCGGAACTTCGTTTCACGCGGGATATCTTCCCTGAAGAGGATATTGAAAAAGTGGCTCCTGAGAAAGTCAAACTGTCAGGAAAAGACGGTACCAAGAAGAGCAGGTTTAGCAAGATCCGATCATCAACAGAAACGGTTGACAGGAAGAAGGTGTCTACCGCTGCAGTTCTTGAGAGTTCTAATATTCTGAAACGTATATACATGAGACTCTTGAGTCCTGATCCATGGGGAGAATACTAGATTTTCACAATTTTCGTTTCCTGTTTTTTGAAACTGACAGTGGATTCTTTCAGCATCTTCCAGTCCGTCTGAAAGAGCCTGACCAGTAGGTCGCTCCTACTCACTTCAAGCTCGATGAAACTTGCATCAGTCCTCCCAGCCCAACCACCTGTTGCTCCAGATATTGTTCCGGGATTCAGAAACAACCGGTCTCTGTGTAGTTCAATCGAAGCAGTATGAGTGTGTCCATGAATGGCCACATCAGCGTCAATCTGTTGAGTGATTTCCCAGAGTTGGTCGATATTACCGCGTGGCCTGAGTTGGGTCCCATGAAGGAGTAAGACATTGAAATTGTCTAATTGGATTTGCTCATGGAAATTGTACTGACTGCCATAGTCCATGTTACCGATAACAATGAAACTTCTTGGAAGAGGTGGCAGTGCGGAACGCATCTCAGCCTCACGTACTAGGTCTCCAGTGATCAGAGCTAGGTCATAATTGGTATCCTCGATATGGTCATAGAATTCTTTAGGAATGGAGTCCCTTCGCGAGGGAATATGTGTATCCCCAAAGACAAGTACTCGTTGGCTCATTTGTTTCGAACTCTGGTAAGATTGTCCAAGATTTTAGTGTAGACTTCCTTCTTGGGGCTTTTGGCTAGTTTAGAGAGTCGTTCGACAATGAGCTCGGGAGTGCTACGAGCAAGAGTCCCAAACTTGGGAGTCCGGTCCACAATAAGTTCTAGCTTTTCATCAAGACCTTTTGCCTCAATTCCGTCAACTCTTATGGGAGCTGTTGTGACCTCATCTATCTCCCTTGCAAGGTGACTGCAGATGACTGTTGAAGTATTTGGATCACTCTGGAGGATTTCAATGAGCCCTGCAATGACATTGGCAGCACTCCCAGGCTCTGTTATTGCCTCAACCTCGTCGAAGAGTGCCAACTTTGCCTTTTCAGACACAACTATATCAGCGAACTGCTTCAAGGTAGTTTCAAACGCACCAGCACTCACCATACCTCTGCTCTTGTAGAAGAAGTAGAGTTCCTCAAAGACGGGGAGATATGCCTTCTCAGCTGGCACGGGAAATCCGGACTGAGCCATTACGACGACCTGGGCGAGTGTCTGTATGGTAGTGGTTTTTCCACCACTATTTGCACCAGAGAGAATTGCACAGTTCTCACCATTGGTACCTGGAGGTTGAAAGGGTGTCTTTCCAATAGCATAGTCAATTGGCTCGACAACACCATGCTTTCCCTTGAGATGACTCTCTGTCAAGAACATGTTAGTTGCTCTCAGTACACCTACCCCAGAAAACTCAGAGGATATTTCAGGTGTCTGTAGGCTATAGTCAGCAGAAAACAGACCTACTGCTAGGAAAAGATCAAACTCGAGGAGAGTCTGGACTGTTTTTGTGACCTCATCTTGCAGTTCATCCAGTTCACTGGCCAATTTCTTGATGAGTCGGAATTGTTTGTCAGCAAATATTCGTCTGAGCTTGTCCTCTAGATCATTAATCTGTTGAGTCACCATCTTTACAGGAAGGGATATCTCTTCACTGATGATGCCAGTCGCCCAATCAGCCTCTCGCGCAGTGAGTCCTAACATCTGAACGAGCTTATCCTCAGCCTCTTGAAGTGTTGTTGTGAACGTTTCAACAATCTCAGCGGGCAACATGTTCCTCAGAGCGCTTCCGTCAGCTCCTTCCATGTCTGTGGACTGTAAAATACTAATAATCTGTTGACCACCTAGTGTGACTTTGCTCTTTGAGATTCGCGCCGTAATCTCTTCATTTAGCCAAGCTTCTGTTTCAGCCACAGCTGTGGGAAATATCTTGACAGCATTACGATATCTATCAAGCTCAGCATCGATTCCCAGCGCTAGATCCCCATTTTCATCCAAGTTCTTGAGAATCTCACCAACCTTATTGAGCCTATCAAAGTCTAATCCTGATGTGAAGGTAGAAACCGAATCATTTGTGGGAATTTTATTGAACGCATCAACAATCTGACATGAAGCATCAATCACTCGATAGTTACGTGCGTAAAAACTCACAGTCTTCTCTGGTAGAACATCCTCAAGTGACCAGTCCTTTCCAAGTATCTCGACATTGTCAAGCATGTCTATTGACTCATCATAGATTCCTAGGGGAGAAATATAGAGTACTAAGTCATAGCCCTGAGCGTAATCAGCCCCACTCTCACCCTCAGACAGAACATAGACAGGACACCATCTGTCTACTCCTTCCCTGATAAGAGTGTCAAACACCTTGTCGTCGTTTGTGATGATTACACGACCTTCCAATCTTCGGGGTTTGACTCTCCGGTAGAGACCTCTTACCTGACTCAGTAGGCTTCTAAGATGTGTACGTTGGTCAGTAGACAGTCCCCTGGCCATTTGAGCTGCGTCTGCAAAGTATT
>JBHLPA010000350.1:0-2522 GCA_048939935.1 Promethearchaeota archaeon
ATGAGAAATGGTCGCATTTCTTGTTATTGATGTTCATTGCAATGTTAGTATGCTCGCTAGCAGATTTGCTCATGGCGGGAGTCTTTGCAATTTTACCTGTGGACAGTCTCATCAACGGAGTGATCTTCTTCTTGTTGGGTCATGTGATTTACATTCTAGCATTAAGGAATATCTCGCCATTGCTATTTCGAAGTGAATCACCTAGATTAATCACAAGGAACCTATTGATTTGGATTGTCGGAATAGCTATTGTCTTCATCCTATTCTTCTTTACACTGTTTAATCCGACGGAAATGGTCATTAGCATTGGACTGTTTGGTTATGGCATCTTTTTGTCTTCATCACTCCTGTTCAGCATAACAAAACACTTTGATGATTTTCCCCAGCTTTTCAGCCTGTGTCTAATCATAGGATTCTTCCTATTCTTCGTATCAGACTACATTTTGGGGTTGAGTATACTTCAAGGAATTAGTTTCAGTGGAGTTGAGGCGGTTGGTGTGACATATCTCTTGGGGCAGCTGATCATTCATCTGTCGCCCATGTTTAAGAATAAACAGTGAGGATTATTCATGGAGAAAAACTATCTACTGGCAAACATGACATGGCCCGAGGTTGAAAACCGACTCAGGGAGTGTGACATTGCTCTTGTGCCGCTTGGCTCAACAGAGCAACATGGACCTGCACTCCCAGTGAATAATGATTACTTCATAGCGACGCAGTTTGCATACAGATCTGCAGAAATGGTTTGGGACAATCACAAAGTGACCGTGACTCCAACTATCAATTTTGGATTCTCTCCACACCATATGGATTTTCCCGGAACAATCACTCTGAGCGAGCTGACGCTTTCAAGTATGATTGCTGATATCTGCCATTCGCTTGCTCAACACGGATTCAAGAAAATCATCATAATCAATGGGCATGGTGGAAATGAAACTGCAATCCAAAATGCATTGCATGATATGCAGGGCTATATTGATGCTAGGGTCTTTAGTGTGAACTGGTGGAATCTGGTGATTGACAAAATCAAGGATATAGTCACACCACCTGTATACCATGCATGTGACATGGAAACTTCAGTGGCTTGGTATCTAGGTCAGAGGGTACTTGAGGACAAGAGAGTTGATGAACCAGGGAAATCCCCGGTTCCAGGGTTTGTGATTCCGGATATGCTCGCACCTCCACCGCGGGTTTCGACATCATACAGAATGAAAGAAATCACAGATTCAGGAGTAGTAGGGTATTCCACAAAGGCGACAGAGGAGAAAGGTAAACTCATTGCTGAGGTCGTTCTTGAAAGGCTGGTCAACTTTATCGAAGAGATTGCAAAAATGTAGAAATGCCACGTTCTCTCAGGCACCAAGAAATTGGCCTATATTACTTGTCCAGCCTAATTCAGCTTAACAAGGAGGTTTCTAATCATCTGTCTACTATCTCTATCAAGATTGATGGAAGAGTAATTGCCACTGATACAATACTTAAATTTACTATCGTGAAGTCTTAACTATTACATCTAATTAGTTGATGGAGAAAATACCCAGTGACAGAGATTCGAGAAATTAGAACCATCCTGAAAGCAAAACCAACTTTAGAAGGAGCTGGTGTTCGACTGAAACGAGTCTTCGGATACCATGAAACTGAGCTTATGGATCCATTCCTGCTATTGGACCATTTCGGATCAGACAATCCAGAAGATTATCTAAAGGGCTTTCCTTGGCATCCTCATAGAGGTATTGAAACAATAACCTACATGATAGAGGGAGAAGTAAATCATGAAGACAGCCTCGGAAACGCAGGCACAATCGCGTCAGGTGATGTGCAATGGATGACAGCCGGAAGTGGTATCATCCACCAAGAGATGCCTGAAAGTTATGATGGGAGGATGATGGGATTTCAGTTATGGGCGAACCTTCCTAAATCGAACAAAATGATGCATCCAAGATACCAAGAGATCAAGGACTCTCAAATTCCGGTAGTGGAAAAAGAGAACAGTGTCAAGCTGAGAATCATCTGTGGAAAACTTGACGGCACATGCGGACCTGTCACTGAGATTGTCACCGATCCTGAATACATGGATGTCACAGTACCAGCTGGAAAGAAGTTTACCCACTCAGTGAAAAAGGGACATACTGTTTTTGCATATGTGTTTGAAGGTGAAGGCTACTTCGATGAGATGGAAAGGGATCTAATCAAGTCAGAACATCTCGTTCTGTTTGATGACGGGGATGAGGTAGTGGTCAGAGCAGGAGACAAACAACTCAGATTCCTTCTTGTTTCAGGAATGCCAATAGGCGAACCCATTGCATGGTATGGACCAATAGTTATGAACTGCAGAGAAGAACTTGATGAAGCATTTCGTGAGTATCGTGAAGGGACATTCATCAAGCATGCGAAACAATAGCTGCATTCGGTGTTCTTCATCAGTTTCGTCAATGATGAGCTAGAAGGAGTTGTGGAATAAAGAGGTTCATGTTAGATGAACTTGGTATTAGCACCTAGGTGAGTGTCAATTTCTTGGCACG
>JBHLPA010000062.1:0-9941 GCA_048939935.1 Promethearchaeota archaeon
CTCAATGTCTTTTGATATTGAATTGCTCCCAGCAATCGTATTCCCAAGGGCCTGCGTCTTTGTTAACTATGTTTCTATATTCTCCTCGTCTTTATGAGACACATTCATAAACGCAGCAATAACAACTGAGTAAATAATCATATTACAAAATAGCTGGTAAGTAGGGCATCGATATGAGAAGTACGGCTATCATCATCTCAATGGGGTTTCTAAACATCCTGTTATTTGATCTAGCTACCAACCTTGATTTCTTCTTCATACTTCTTGGTTCTCAGTTGATCTTGACAGCTCTTCTTGTGAAAAGTGAGGAATTATCGCGACGAGGATATTTTATTGCACTCCTCTTTGGACTCATTGCACGTCTACTTTTTATAACCAAACGTCCACTTTTATCATTCGATGCCATTGTATATTCACAGTTTGCCCGGCGAATGATGGCTGGAGAAGTTCCCTATCTCGACTTCTATTTTCCTTACCCACTTGCAGTAGCCTTGCTCTTTGCTGCTATTTACTTTGTATTCTCTAGTCCATTCGCATTCAAGATTGCATTTTCATTGATTGACATTCTTAATGCTCTCATCATACCTCGCATTATTCCAGATGGATCTGCGAGGAACTATGGGCTTATTGCATCCGCAGTATATCTTCTGGTTCCAGTGACTATTATTGAAGCTGCATGGAATGGCCATTTTGAATCCGTCATAATCTTGTTCATGCTACTCAGTGTATACTTCTTTTTACGGGGGCACAACTGGAAGGCACTTCTTTTTGCAGGAGTTGGTGCACTAATCAAGTATGTACCGATTGGTATCTCTATTGGTATTTTCCGTGCTACAAAAGGTGCCACACGCCGATTACTTGTGCTCCTGTTTGCTGCAGCCACATTTCTGCTTGGGTATCTATCTATGATTTTGATAGGCTCTAGAGTTACTGTTTTGATACAGGGCTCACCAACCAGAAGCACACCATTCTATGACTATTCTTTCCCTGCGTTTTTCCGGATAGTCACAGGACTCACTGGAATTATCGGCGAATTTGGGCTCATATTGATTGGCGGTCTCCTATTTCTTGCCATTCTTGCGGAAAAAAGGTTTCATGATGAGATTGTACCTAGGTTTGTGAAGTACTCGCTCTTCATTATTCTTGTAGTAGTTGGATTGGGTTTGACTCTCTATCCAATGTCCTCCATGTACTCTCAGAACTACTGGCGGCGTCTTCCAGAGATTTGTTTTGCTCAGGGAGTTTCTATTCTCTTAGTATGTTCAGTACTCGTTTCAAAATGGGATTCCCTCTCCTTTAACGAGGACATCCACTTGATTCTGTTTGTGTTGCTGCTTCTAATGTTCTATCAGCCAGTGTTTTATGCTTGGTATATACTATTCCTCTTTCCGATAGCCCTACTATTTCGACCCAACGAGACCCGCGTGTTTTTGATTGTCTGCCTCCTCTTGTATCCCACTGCTTCAGTCGGAGTATTCTCGCCAGCGGCCGCTGAAAATAGTTGGTTCTTTGGATCTGACATCTCTCAAGAAAAACTGAATGATGCTAATATTCTGTTTAGTACCCACGACAATCAAAGTACCACAATCTCTGCAGCTGATGGGATACTATCCTATCGAACGAACTCAAGTACAACACAAGGTTACTCGACTCGAATACAGTGGAATGTGACGAATCTTCATATTGCCCCTAAGATGATACTACAGACAAGAATGATTTCATCTGCTGACCCCACATGGGTCAAACCATTCAGAATTTCTTTAGTGAGCGGAGTCTATAACTCATCTAGCGGAGAGTATGATGAGCAGAGTCTCATCACAAACATCACTTTCATCAGCAACATGACCTGGATTACTTACCATTACCAACTTCACTTGCAGCAGTCTATCACTCCTGATTACATCACTCTAGTTGTGCAAGTTGTGGGGAATGTTACCGGTATGTATGACCTTTACATTGATAGCTTTCTGATTGTAAACGACCTGAATACACCTTCACCTATTTGGTTTGTTTCAATACCACTAAGTTTGATAGGTATGACGGCCCCCGTTCTGATTATGTTCCCCGGGACGTTTTCAGAATTCTACTATGCACTCCGTCGAATCTGGCTCAGACTTGTGGCACGTATAAAAAGAGCGAAGTTACACTTAGGTCCGCGTGTAAAGCTTTGTCGTGGCTCAAGAGTCATTTTGGAACGTGAGAGTCATTTATCCATCGAAGGTGAAACTGAAATTTTGGGTGGTACAGAAATCATTGTTCATTCCAAGGCCAGTATCAAAATTGGACATAATGTATTCATTTCACGAATGTGTACAATAAGCGCACATGAGAGCGTAGAAATTCGAGATAACACCTCTATTGGTGCATTCAGCTTCATACTTGACACAAACAAGGTCTTTGATGATGCTCAGAAGGACATTCGTGGTCAAGGCTATTCATGCAAACCGATTTCAATTGGTGATGATGTCTGGCTCGGAGCACATGTTGTTATTTTACCGGGATCATCAATTGGGGCTCACTCAGTGGTTGGAGCAAACTCAACCGTTCGGGATGAATTTCCTGAGAACTCTGTCATTGCGGGTAATCCCGCAGAAATGATACGCACACGCGGTGAGAGGCGGGAATAATTTGTCTGTCAAAGAAGAGCCCTCTGCCTCGAAGATTGCAAAGGATTCCTTTGTAGTCTTGGTTGGGACTGCAGGGTCGATGGCTTTTCTCTTTGTCACTCAGATTCTTGTTGGTCGACTCATAGGTATTACGGCATTTGCCATCGTATCCCTGATTATTTCTCTTGCTTACATCATTTCTGATCTTGCAGATTTTGGTTTAAAATCAACCATCGTACGTGATCTCTCTTCGATAAATGCGCGTAGACCTGAAGATGCGCCTGACTATATTAGCACGATTTTTTCTCTTAAGATTCGAATCACAACTATTGCTCTTCTGTTTTCTCCGATTGCAATCTATGTTTCAGCATTAACAATTTTCAACAACTCCATGTGGTTTGATGCGATAGTTTTCTCCACAGTGGGAGTCACCTCAGGTGTCCTGCTAACAGTAAGTTGGTTCTTACGATCTTACTTCCAATCGTTGAAGAAGTTCCTCCTATACTCTGCCTACTCCTTGGTTGGCAATTCAATCTTCTTTGCTCTTGTTGTTTTTGGCTTTATTTTGGGTCAGGATGAAACATCTTTACCTTTCTTGCTTCTTTTATCATATGGAATCTGGCTTTTGGGAGGTTTGTTTCTTCTTAGAGGACGCTATCAAAGTGGAAGGAAGACCTCCGAGTTCAGAAAGAGGATACTCTCCTTTTCAAAGTGGATAATGGCGAGTTCAATTATTGTTACCATTGTGAACAGGGTAGACCAACTAATCGTGGCAAGTTTGTTGCCATATGAGGACGTGGCAATGTATGGGGCAGCTATTCTGATTGCACAGTTAAT
Organism: Promethearchaeota archaeon; assembly: GCA_048939935.1. GTDB lineage: Archaea > Asgardarchaeota > Thorarchaeia > Thorarchaeales > Thorarchaeaceae > SMTZ1-45. The sequence continues at coordinate 3,444 of JBHLPA010000062.1, forward strand.
CCCGCTTCTTACAACTTCGATTTCTACAGTCTTATTTCCCACTGTTTCTGAGATTCGAACGAAAGTTGGCATGAATATTTACCTTAGAAAGACCTTGGTGGTTTCGATAGGTCTGTCTATCATTCTCTTTCTACCTGTAATCCTTTTTCCGGTACCTGTTTCACTTTTCTTTGGTGTAGACTATGTCACCGCTGATTCGTTGTTTCCAATCATGGGTGTTGCATTCTTGCTAGGTCTAGCCACTAGCCCATTGTCACTTGTGCCCTTAGCAGTAGATCGACCGGATACGCTTACCTACATGAACCTGATTCAACTGATATTGACTTTGATACTCCTCCCGTTGCTGATTCTTACAATAGGACTTGTCGGAGCTGCCTTCAATGTACTAATAATCAGGTTGCTGACGCCCGTGTATCTAGGAATTCTCACTTATCTAATAATGCGGGAAAAGATACGTATCAAATCATGGGCAGATTAAGTAGCAGCCACCTCTCTATGATGACACACTCTTATCATTGACCGTCATTGAAATCAAAGTCGTTAAGTCTTCTACAAGAACTGACCATGAGTACTCCTGTAGAACGAGTTCTCTGGCTTTTTGACCGAGCTCTTCTCTCTGTTTGGGACTCCTACATAATTCGACAACTTTGTCACATATCTCGTCAACGTTCCCAGGTTCGACAAGAATCCCTGCGTCCCGGGTCAAAGCTTCTGCAGTTCCCGATACTGACGTTGCTACGATTGCTTTTCCACAACTCATGTATTCGAAAAGCTTCAGAGGAGATGCCGCGTGAGAAACTGGAGTGTCCGGAAAAATACACAATGCAATATCTGCTGAAGAAATAATCCTCGGCATCTCGCTAAAGGGTTTAATTCCCCCATACTGAAACTGATTTGAAACACCAGCACTCTCAACAAATGAAACTAGTTTCTCTACTGCCTCTCCCGCACCTATCAGAAGGAGCAATGCTTCTGGTACTTCTTCTGACAATCGTTTTGTCAAGGTCTCAATCATTTTCAATCCTGCCCACTCTTCTATATGCCCCGAAAACAAGACCACAACACGGCCATCAATGCCATAGCCCCTTTTTAGTTCTGATACATCAAAACTATTAGAAAACAGGTGTGAATCCACACCATTGGGTATCACGACTATTGACTCTTTTTTAATCCCTTGCAACACCAAAACTCGTTTCATGTAATGTGTCACTGTAAACGAGGATTTTGCTAGTTTTATCAGCAGCACTTCAAGTGTCTGCAGCAGGAGTATACCGACATTTGCCATCTTCTTTCTTGATAGCTGTGCCGCATATGCCGTCATCCAATCCGGACATCCCATGATCAGCGGTCGCCTGAGGAATCTTGCAGAAAAGGCTGCAACTACACCAACGATTGGTGTAGCGTGAGCGGAGATTACAACATCAGCTTTGAACCGAATTAACTGAATCATCGCTAATAGGAAGAAATACAGTAGTGTAATGGGGAATGCAAAGAAAGTCTTCTTTTGCCAAAATCTTTCAATCACCTTTGGAAGAAGCAGGTATTTTGCAGAGATGTTCTCTCCCAAATCTGGTGGACCTGTCTGCCACACTTTTTTGTACTCCCAATCATCAGGTCGTCGTCCCAATAGATATCGTAAGGGTTGTGTAACAATGAAGTGGACCTTGTATCCATGCTCTGGCAATCGTCTACCCAGTTCATAGATGGTTCTATCAGAACCCAGGTACGGTGGAAAGTGCTCCACAAATATTGCTACTCTTTTATCTGACATGAAACTCCGCCTTTTTAGTTGAAACTTGTTCTCTTGATGCCCATTGTGAGTGTTTTTCCACAGTCTAGCTAAGATTGATACTGTTTAATTCAAATCTCTCTTAGTTGTTTTGGGTATTTTCTGGAGTTAATTAACTGTTTTTCAGACATCGCCTTCAAATTTTTAGAAATCTCATCTAGTTTGCCCCTCACCTGTTCCAAACTAGTATGGTAGTCAGAAGCTGAAGGGATGTGATTTTTCCATTGAGTTCCATCTCCAATATCAATAAGGAAGTCATCCAATCCCAATTTATGTGAAAGCTCTGATGACTTGTGATGATAGATTAATGGGACAAAAGGCGTTTCCAACAATGCTCCCAAAATGATTGCATGAAATCTTGTTAGAATTGCAACTTTAGCTGAGCTCAACTTTTCAATGATTGCATTGATGTTTTGAAGCGGAAGCGGTTGTAAATTCGAGGACTTGATTTTTTCTGACAGCCTCTTGTGGAACTGCCAATCCGAATGATGAAATGGAAGTAGCTCCACAATGTTATCCCTTGTTATATCTGTCAGAAAATCAATGATGCCTTGTTCGTAGCTACTTGGAAGGTCTGAAAATGGAACGAAATTTGCTACAAGTACCTCTCTCCTTTCAGGACTACCTCTTATGACATCGTAGAGATAGAAGGCAAGGTCTGGAAGGATTTTGATCTCTTTTGTGACGCCCGCTTGTTCTTCGAGATACTTCCTTGACATGCTATCTCTGGCGATTATGAGATTCACATCCCTGTTAATGATATTTCCAACTCGATGTGCTATTGCTTTGTCAAAAAAAGGGCCTGCACCAATTCCCATGAGTATTGTTTTCTTCCTTAATTTCTTACATAATGATATGAATTCAAGCCATCGATGAACCTTACTTCCTTTCCAGTCTGAGAACATCCCGCCTCCTCCGATAGCAACAAAGCCCGACCCAACAACAGCTGAGAATGTGCGAATAAGGCTCTTTGACATCAGATCTTTTGGCTGCATGGATGCTGGCCATCTCACAATCTTTGCAGAATGGTTTGGTATTATTTCAGACAGGCTGTTGGATGTGATTTTTGGATTTACACTAGCAATTATTGGAGGTTGACCAAAGGCGTCCTGAAGAATTTTGTATGCTGATACTGAGAGCAATTCATCGCCAATATTGCCATGCCCATACCAACCTACGACGAATGATCTCACGTCAATCCTCACCTCTCACTTACTTTGTACTCCTTCAATCCCGAGAGTCTTCCTATAGTACTCTAATGTTCTTTTTGCGGCTGTATCCCATGATTCCAACTCTGAATATTGAATCAGATTATAGTGGACTTTTTGTGCGAGCTCCTTGTTGGTCAAGACATCTTTTAGCTTCTCACACAATTCATCGGGATCATTATGTCTGAATGTAAGTACATTTCCTCCCAGTGCCTCTTTGATATGTATTCCCGCATCAGATGCAACAATAGGATTGCCATATGCACATGCTGCATGAAGTGGACCACTTGCTCCAATACTCTCAGAATAAGGCGCAAGAATGATTGATGCAGCTGAGAAATATACTGGGATTTTCTCCTCAGGGATGTATTCTACATCAAATCTCACATTTCCGCTAAGCCTCCACTCTTTCTGTAACTCTTGAAGTTCTTGGAGATATTTTTCCCCGTCCTCATCAAATGGCCTTCCAGCAACAAGAAGCAATACGTCTGGAACAGTTTCGCGCAGTGTTTTGATAGTATGCATTGCTAGATCTATTCCTTTGTCACGCCGAATATATCCGAACACAAGGACCACTTTCTTGTCTGTAATTCCCAATTGATTCATTGCCTCTTCTTTAGTTATATCCATCATGACCTCTGTGCAAGCGTGAGGTATTTCGAGTACTTTGTTTGGGTCGCATTTGAACTCCCTCAAGAATCTCCGTTTTAAAGTTGAATCAAGTCTAGTAGTACTCAACTGAATAGTATTAGTCCCCAAATCTAACAATTTCATGAACATCCTGAAGATTGCAGGCGTAAGACTTGTGAATGCCGAAAATCCCTTGGTTTCTGCAATTCTTCTCTCTGCCTGTTCGGTCATCCATGTACTATGCAAGGTGACCGTGGTCTTGACACCGGTGTACTTCAAAAGAAGAAACAGAAAAAGCATGACCTCTCCAAAAAAGCCACCATACACCTCTCCATGAGGCCCATATTGGACGTGAACAAGCCTTACAGCTCTCTTCCTAATGAATCTCCAGAGTTTAAACGGATACAGTAAACTTCTATTCTCCCAAATAGATGCAGTTTCCACATGACCTTCTGCTACGTTTAATGGCTTAGATGATTTTCCACTGATTGCTATGATTTCGATTTTACTATTCTTAGCCAGCGCTTTGATCAATCTTGCAGTGTATATTGATTCACCAGGTTTCTCTGGTGGTAGTGGCGAAATAATAGCAATCTTCATCGCAGAATAGGCTCCCCCATTAGACAGTTCTAACCTGATTTGGTTCTGTAATCTTATTGCCTTTTTCACATGGACTAGCTAATTCATGTTCTCTCTCTAATTCAAGGTATAGGAATGTGACAGCGGCTAATGTAATCATGACGAGTGATGGAATAATCAAGAAATACAGAGGACTGATGATTCCTGCATGTGTTGTGTAGAACGAATCGATACGATAACATGACTCTACTCGCTGTACTGGATAGATGGTCAGATTCAGCGTGGTTATGATTCCATTATGAGTTGGCGATTGTAATCTCTTGAAGTCATACCTCCATTGGATGTAAGTTAGGTTGGTGAACATGCTTGTTTTGGGAATCACAAAAGATTTGATGTGCCCGGAATTCGAATCAGTTCCCTCGACGGATAAGGAAAGGTCTGCATATCGACCAAAAGGTGGATCCCACGAAGCTGCAATGGCTGCCACGAACTCGGTTGTATCTTCGAAGCTGAGCTCAACCAACTTAATGTAGCTAATACTTAGACTGGATAGGTCGTCATCGTTTGTAGTATTCCTTGTATCAAACCAGAACTCCCCTGTCTGCCCATTAGATTTGACGAAGCCTGAAATTTGACTGGCGTTCATATCGTTACCTTTGATATTCACAGAAGTGGACCAATTACCAACAGTAGTGAATTCATCCTGCCATTGTCTTGGTTCATCGAATCCCAAGCCTGCAAAATTATTACTGGTATAGTTTGGATACATAAGAAGAAGACAGACCAGTATTGTATAACTCAAACGCCTATCAGGCATCAGAAGAAGGAATGGAATCGACCAAAGCAAATACCATCCATAGAAGAACAACTGCGTCATTGGTATCAAGATGAGTGATACTGCTCCTATCAGAACAAGCAAGGAATTTCGAGAAACATGTTTATTCTGCTTCTCTCCTCGTTCGTGATAGCCTTTGAAGGTAAGAAGCAGACCGATGCATATTGTAGAAATGCCACGAACTATGGCAATATCTTCTGGAAATCTCCAATATATCAGTCCTGCAACTGGTAAGAAGGGATATAGTCCTGCTATCACTCCAATAGTTATGACTACGAGTCCAATTACTATTGTTACAGAGTAGTATAGTCTAGTGTTGATTGATGGATCATTCCTGCTTATTTGCCGCATAAGATAAACCACGCCGATAATGACAGCAAGTATCAGTCCAAATTGAACCGCTCCAATGGCAACTGATTCATTATACAGAAATCCAAAGATCGATTGAAATAATCCTGATGATGGGCCACCTTGGACTGTCTGGTCCATTCCACTTAGGTTTGCAGAGTTTGCTAATACGAAGATAGGCACAAACGCAAGAAAAACTGAAAGAACAAATCCTATGGTATACCAAATCCTATTCTTCCATTCCTTGATGTATGTGAAAAGTATTGGAAATATGACTAATGGATACATTTTCGTCGCTGCAGCAAGTCCAAGGAACACCCCACTTATGCTCCATTTCTGCTTTGTTAGGAACAACAGAGAGACTAGAATCAATATGCTGACAAGAGGCTCAAAATGACCACTCCATCCTGACTCAATGATGGATATTGGCAGAAATGCATACGCGATTGAGGCTGTTGATGCCCACTTAAGGCTTATTTCCTGTTTGACGATTTTCCAGAGAGCGACAAGCACTGAAAGGTCCAATAGAATCGATAATAATCTGAAACCTTGAACACCTTGGTAAAGTGTGGTTATTATGTAAATGAAGTATGCAAACACTGGTGGGTACGGAAAATAGAATCCTGTATAAGGTACAGCTCCCAAATGCATGAATCTGCCAAAGTCAAGATACCATAAAGGATCAAGGGATATTTCGTGAGTCTTTCCTAGGAACAGTATTCGAATTATCAGGGCAAAAAACATCAGTGCTACCAAATATGTTTCATTTTTGATTAGAGGACCATCAACTGTGTAACTTCTTCGAATGAGTATAGCTAGTAACGAAATATAGGCTGCTATCCAGATATACAGGAGAATGAAGAAGGGATACATCAAATTTCCATAGATGCTCAGTATGGCTGTAATTATCAGGTTCATCGCAGCTGAAAGAACAAGCAAGAAGTCCACATGTTTTGACAAACCTCTGGATATTTTCGAGATGTATATTCCTGCCATCGGCACAACTCCAAGGCTGTTTCTTAATCTTTTCTCCTGACAAACAATAACCTAGCTATTAGTTCTAAGAATTGAATGATTGTTCCAGATCCTAGTTTGCTACTTCCACGAAC
>JBHLPA010000063.1:0-9884 GCA_048939935.1 Promethearchaeota archaeon
TACACCGGGATTATCATGAAGTACTTGTTCTTGGCAACTGATGATAATAAGATGCAACTGTATCACCTGCTTCTGAATGCGATCAACTTCCATGAGAATGGTCATGAGGTAGCAGCTGTTCTAGAGTGTGCTTCCCCGAAGTTGTTGATCGGAATCGCAGATGGTTCAATCAAACTCCCCGTCTTTGACAAGGCAATGGAGCTTAAAATTATCGACCATGCTTGCAAGGCATGCACTGCATCATTCAACGCCACCGAGGCTGCAGAGAAACTCGGAGTCACGCTGAAAGGCGAGCTTAAGGGACATAGTGATCTGCTGAAGTTCGTTGATACAGGATTCTCGATAATCACATTTTGAGGTTCAGACAAACTATCCTATGCTCGTAGGGTTTGTGCATGATTCTTAGCTTCTGTAGCCTCAGCATTTTTCCCCTGAGCGCTCAATGCCAGTCCTAGCAAGTCCCACGCTTCTGGCATTCGAGGTGCGGTCTCGGTTAGTTTCCGGAAAGCCTTCTCAGACTCCTCAGCTTGTCCATTTCTTAGAAGTAGAATTCCCAGAACTATCCACCCTTCAAAGAAGTTGGGATTCAACTCAATACTCTTCAGTGCTGCATCCTCTGCCTTTTTGTCCCTACGCTAACCCATTAGAATCGTACCCAGTCCGCTCCATGAGGTGAAATCCTTTGGATTGAGTTCTAGCGCTTTCCGAAAATACGGTTCAGCCTCAGTGAATGCATTCTTAGCCTTGAGAACACACCCCACAAGATTCCAGTTGTGTGCAAGATTATCGTTCAAATCAAGCGCCCTCCGTGCTGAGATCTCTGCATCAGCGAGTTTGTTTAGAGCTAGTTGACATCTACCCAACGACATCCAATGCGTCGAGTTTTCAGGTTCGATTTCAACAAGTTTCTTAATGACCTCTTCAGCTTCAGCCATTTTTCCTTGATTTATCAACCTCAGGCTCTCTTCAAACAGTTCAAATCGCTCATCAGAGTTCATCTTGCATCTCAGTCCTTTTGTTGCTTTCAGGGGAGGCGATTTGCTCTATATCAATGGTTGGACTAAATTGACGGTAAGATTAAATCACAAGCATCCTGAAGTTTCCATAAGCCGGGGTCTCCTAGTGGCTATGGAGGCGGTCTCGAAAACCGCTGTCTTCGGACGCATGAGTTCAAAGATTTTCACATCTCGTGAAATCGAAAAGGTCTCATCCCCGGCGCCACATTTCATTGAAGTTCGTCGAGAACTTGCGCCATTACCTTCTTTGCCGTATTGGCTAACTTATCCACTGTTTCCTGTGTTTTGGCTCCAACATACACTCTGGCTTTTGGCTCAGTTCCTGATACCCTGACAAGTACGTAGGACCCATCTTTGTTCTCTATTCGAATCCCGTCTACTTCTAGTATCTGCTCAATACCATTGATCTCAGGCACAAGCAGTTCTTTCACCTTCGGTATGAATTGTTGCTTAATCTTGTCTGGGCAGGACACAAAGTCTCTCAACATCGGGTACTTGGGAATCGTCTTCATCAATTTCATACAACTCCCATCACCAAGTTCATCCACCAGCTGGCCAAAGCGACCAGCACCTGTAATGCCATCCATCCACCAACCCAACTCTGTGAATATTGGCTTCCATGGTTCCGATGCCAGAATCACATCTTTCCCTGTCTTCCCTGCTAAATACTCTTGGAGAGACCCTAGTGGCATTCTAACAACAGTCCCTCCTGCTTTGTTGACGATTTCATCAATCACACTGGAAGTGTCAATGGATGTAAGAACTATCCCTCCTCCGTTTCTCTCGACCTCGTTTCTTGCAAATACTGCAATGACACGATTCTGATCAATGAATTCCCCGGCTTCATCAATCACAGCTAGTCTATCACCATCACCATCATGACACATTGTCACAGCGAAATCAGATTCTGCAGCCATCTTCATAGCATCACCCAAGTTTCTTGGCGATGGTTCAGCAGGTCTGCCTGGAAAATGCCCATCTTGGTGTGAGTTCATAGTAGTGACAGAGAATCCAAGGTCTCCAAGGAGTTCTGGTGTGTAGTTTGTAGCTGCACCGTTTGCCAGATCTACTAGGACTTTTGTGCCCTTACTAAGACCGCCCCTGCTCAACAGGAATTTCTTCACCCTAGCCAAATACTCGGATTTGATATTCTTCTTGGATAACTGTCCAATAGCGTCCCAAGGAGCCACCTTGAACACTTTATTGAATACTGCGTTCTCCAAGAATTCCTCCTCAGATCTGATGAACTCACGTCCACCCATGAAGAACTTGAATCCATTGTCGGCTGATGGATTGTGGCTGGCTGTTATGATAACAGTGGCTGAAATCCCCTCGATGCTACTATAAGAAGCAACAGTTGGCATTGGTGTAATTCCCAAGTCTATCACATCTGTACCAGTGGAGAGTACGCCCGAAATAAGGGCACTACTCAACATCTCCCTCGACGTCCGAGCATCTGTACCTACTCCCACAACACCTTTGCCATCTAGAAATGAGCCAAATGCTTTCCCAAGTCCCAAAGCCAGGTCAGAAGTCGCTTTTTCAATAATCGATCCTCTGATACCAGACGTACCAAATAGTTTCTGTGTCAATTTTCATACCTCTAATTGTGTGGCAAGGCCAAGTCAACAATGTCTTTTGCAGCCTCTCCCATTCTCAACAAACTATCTACAACCAATACTTGAGTCTGAGGTTGTCCATTTGGAGTAGCTACAACATGCTGTCTAAGCTTTCCTGTTTCGGAAATAAGTTCATTCTCAGTTTCTATAACAGACTGCACCTTCTTCGGATTGAACTTGAAGAGGTTATTGAAAGCATCAGTGAACATTTCGTTCACCTTTTCTGCAATCGACTTCATCTTTTTCTTCAGGGACGCATCAATAGGTTCCTCCACTCTACGTGCAATATCGACTGCTAAATCTGCAATTCGTTCTATGTATTGAGCAGCTAACCGGAAATCAAGTGCCTCTACTGGTGTTATGTTCATCATTTCACTCATTCTGGGATATTGGATGGCAGAACGTAATTCTCGTACAATCAAAAAGAACAGACGGTCCACTTCTTCATCCCGTTGTATCACCTCATCCGCTGTTTCTCTATTTCCCTCAAAATACGCCTCCAGTGAATCGTTAATCATTCTTGATGTGATAAGATGCATTCTACGCATTGCGGTATTCACAGGTAAAGTTGCAGGATCAACAAGACATCGAACTACTATTTGATGATCCTCCTCCTCCGTGACTTCAAGTGCTACAAAACGTTTGATTATTCGTTTCAGGTCTTCTCTCTGACTGCTAGTAATTGGATCTTCACTCACGATACGGATTTCATCATATCCAAGCAGATATCTACTGGTAATCTCCCATCGCAAGTTTTGTTCCATCTGTGCTGTAGTTGTTTTTCTTTCACCAGCCTTGGGAAGACGCGGATCAACAATCAGACATCCATCCTCTCGCTCTGCAACAACTACTGGATCCCCTTTACTTAGATTTTGTCTAACTACCCAATCCTTTGGCAGTATAATCAGAAAGGAACTGCCATTCTTTCCGCCAGTCTGTTGAAGTTTCCTGATGTTGACCATTTTCATCTCACCGTCAAAAATTGGCGCCAATTGGATTCTATGTAGGCGGCTTATTACATTTCCCGCAGTTCAATTATTCGTTAGAATGTCAGTATTGATGGATGATGTTTAAAACGAATAAGCGTCATCATCATATTCGGTGGCACCTTGACATCATCAGTTAGACGCAATGTTCTCAAGTTATTGATTGAGTCTGGACTCCAGGTGGCGCCAGAGGCTTTAGAATACATTCTTCTACTCGATACTCCCCTTGAAACAGTTAAGTCAGTTCTTATCACAGATAAGGCTGAAAATCACCCTCCTGTTCTATCCCTTACATATGTCGAATCACTGATTGAAGGGAAAAGTCCTGCCATCGAACTTGCAAGTGTCACGGTGAACAAATCTGAATCAGCTACCCCTGAACCCCAACAATCACCAACTATTGCTGACGAAGAAACTGGTTGGGAATATCGCATTGAGAAGACTCCTATGCCTGAACAGATGGGCTCCGAAGGGTCTGTTGAAGATTTCCTAGAGCTCTTCAGAGACCGGTTTAATCGAATCAAGCGAATATACATGAGTAGAATTGACACACAGAATGCAGTATCTCCCCAAGTTGCCAAGTTGAGGAAAGACTCTACAAAACAGAGGAAAGCAATGACACGAGAGGGTGTACGCACTACAAGACGTTCGACTCAGATTATCCTTGGTATTGTGAAGAATAGGAGCATATCCCAGTCACGTAATGTAATAATCGAACTTGAGGATGAAGAAGAGTCGATTATCTGTATTGTCCCTGCTACCAGAGAAGGTCTCAAGGGCCAACAACTGTCTGAAAAAGCAAACTCACTTCTCCTTGATGAAATCACTTGTATCTCAGGTTTTGTTGATGAAGATGCTAGGATGATTGCTGACGATGTTATTTTTCCAGATATCCCCACAGCGCGGGATGTAGGTCGGGCTAAGCGAGATGTCTATGCGACATTCATATCAGACATTCATTGTGGAAGCAAAGAATTCCTAGAAGATGAGTTTGACAAATTCATAGGTTGGATGAACGGACGTGATGTTGATGAAGAGGACAAATCACTCGTGAAACAAATACGATATTTGTTCGTAGCAGGTGACATGGTTGATGGAATCAGTGTATATCCCACACAGAGGGAAGACCTACAAATCGAAAGTATATACGATCAATACGAACTTTTCGCAAGCAAGCTAAAGAAACTACCACAACAAATCAAAATATTCTGTATTCCAGGCAACCATGATGCAAACAGACAGGCCCTTCCTAAACCTCCAATTGCTGAAGAGTTTGCAAAACCATTGTATGATCTTGGAAACCGTATTACGATGCTGGGTGATCCAAGTCAAGTTATTGTTGAGGGCGTTAATGTTCTAATAACACACGGTGATAGTATGGATGACTTGGTGACAAGTATTCCTGGAGCTTCTTACACTGCACCAGCAAAACCAATGAAAGAACTTCTCAAGAAGCGACATCTTGCGCCTATATACGGGGGAAAAACTGAGCTTGCTCCACTTCATAGAGATTGGATGGTAATTGACACTCCTCCGGATATAGTCCACTTTGGTCACTGCCACCATAACGCTGTTGACAATTATCGTGGTGTCCAGATCATTAATTCTGGAACATTCCAATCTCAAACTGACTTTATGCGTAAACAAGGAGTAGTACCGACTCCCGGTATTGTCACACTCTTAAACCTCAGAACAGGTGCACCCGAAGTGAGATTCTTTTATGATATGTCAAAGGTTCAATAGTTCGAATACTCTTTTTCCTTAATCAAGTATCTCTTGAGCGACCTTACTCAGACGGGTGTCATCATCAAGAATGGCGCCAATCTGTTTCTTGCTTACAGCCAGCTTAATCTTCTTTGTTCTTCCATAACGACCCTTTGAGATGACTGTTGTGTTGATTAGACCCAGCATGTCAAGCTCCGAGATAAGATCAGAAACTCGTCTCTGTGTTAATGTATCTATTGATAGAGATTTAGCTATTTCAGAATAGATATTGTAACACTCACCTGTGAAAATGTCTCGTTGTCCTTTACTAGCTAAAACATACACAGCAAACAAGACGGCCTTTGACTGCATTGGAAGAGTTTTCACAGTTTCAGTAATAGTGTCACGTTCGATGACTTTCTGTGCCTCACGAACATGTCCTTGGGTGACTGCTTCATCGCCTCTTCTCTCAGCAAGTTCTCCTGCGGTCCTAAGCAAATCAAGTGCTCTTCGAGCATCTCCATGCTCCTGAGCGGCTAAAGCTCCTACAAGATTGATTACCCCCTCGTCACCAATAGCTGTCTTGTTAAAGGCGAGTTCTACTCTCTGCTTCAAGATGCCCTTCAACTCTACAGCATTGTAAGGTGAAAAAATCACCTCTTCTTCCCCAAGTGTTGACAAGACTCTCGGATCCAGCATCTCCTTGAATTTCAAGTCGTTACTAATCCCAATAATTGAAATTCTACTGTTCTCCAACTCTCCATTCATACGAGTCAGTCCATAGAGAATATCGTTACCTTGTCCTGCATCACGCTTCAGTAAGCTATCAACTTCATCAAGTACAACAGTTAGAATATTCGAACTGGCATCCAATTTACTCTTCAAGACATCTCGAATCTCATCCGTGGGAAGTCCTGTGAAGGGAACCTCTGATCCATCAGGCATGGTTGCATCAATCTGGTCACACAGACGCTTCAAAACTCTGTAATTTGTTCCAACAATCCTACAATTCACAAAAGCCGTCAATGGCGGGTTTATTCCACTCTCTTTGGCTTTCTTCACCAACATATCAAGTACATATCGAGCCACTACAGTCTTCCCAGTACCGGTCTTTCCATAGCATAGAATATTTGATGGTGGAGCACCTCTGAGTGCTGGCCCCAAAATTGACCCAATTCTACTCATCTGGTCATCCCTATAGGGTAAACTTTCAGGTACGTAAGTAGGTCTAAGAGCAGTTCTATCTCTAAAGATTGCTTGGCCTTGCAGGAATTTGTCAAACAGTTTATCGAGCGGTTTCTCCATCTTGTCATCTACTCCTCTTCTAATATGAACAACATAACCGGGAAATAAACACTTCCATAAGAACTTGAGGCAAGTTCCAGTGGACTTCGATTGGAACCTATGGAGCATATGGAACTGATAAGAGTAGGTATTACTCAGGACTGTTACACAGACAAATAACATGATTCATCAGTGAAAACCATAGCTAATTGTTCAAATTAAGAACGAAATCGGTGAGATTCTTGCGCCTACGAGATCTTGAAATTGCACTTCAATCAATGCAAAGACTTCAGGAGTACAATGTTTCTTTGGAGCAGTATCCAACTCCTGCTCCAATTGCAGCAGCAGTTCTCTACGCAGCACAAATGGAACACAAAGATATCACTGGTAAGACAGTATTTGATTTAGGATGTGGTGATGGAATCTTTACAATCGGGGCTGCATTATTGGGTGCAAAGTGTGTAATTGGAATTGATGTGCAAAGCAAAGCCTTAAAGGCGTCTCAAAAGAACTCACGACTGCTCGGGACAGAAGATATAGCAGACTGGGTTCTGGGGGATGTATCCTCCTTACAGTTAAGTTGTCCGATAGATACCGTGGTGAGTAACCCCCCGTTCGGGGTGAAGAACCGGGGTGCAGACCTGAGATTCCTAAAAACAGCCGTTTCGGTTGCTGATGTGACATACAGCATGCACCTTGCTGGTGACAAAAATAGAATCTTCCTGAGCAAAGAGATAGAGAAACTAGGTGCCACAGTGACACAGATTGAAACATTTCAGTTTCCAATTGGTCGACTGTTCAAATATCACAGAAAACCAAAACACTTGGTGGATGTAGATCTGTATCGTATATGTGTCAAAGAGCGTGAATAGAATGGCAAATGTGAAGAGCGGTGATATTGTAGTACCTGGAGATCAGCTATGTGTTATTGAAGAGTTGATGCCAAGTCTTGGTACATATGAGAAGGATGGTATTGTTTATGCCGCAGCACCTGGGCAGGTTGATATGGACCTAAAAGAACGTAGTATCAGAGTACTCAGTCCTGATGGTGGAATGAAATTAGCTCTCCCAGTAAAAGGTGATATACTAATGGGAAAAGCCACCATTGTCTTCGACCAACGTGCTGAAATCAGGATTGTGAGAATCAATGATGAGGATTATCTCAGTGGTCTTGTTGGTGAGTTACACATTAGCAATGTTACTCGAAGATATGTGAAGAGTATGTTGGATGTGTTAAGACAAAATGATATCGTTCGTGTGGCCGCTCTCAACACACATCAGATTCCCGTAGAACTGACTATGGTAGGTCCAGATCTTGGAGTTGTATATAGTGAGTGCATAAGGTGTGGCAATCCTCTCACACTAACAACACACAACAACATGTTTTGTCTTCGATGCGAGAATCGAGAAACCCGTGAGGTATCTAATGATTATGGAATTAGATTTGGTCTTGAAGCAAGACCTGACCTTGCACCCAGAAGACGGTCTTATGACCGTAGACAGTATGATCGCGATGATCGTCGAGGTCGTGGTGGTAGACGTTACGATGATCGACGCAGTAGAGGCGGTGACAGACGCAGCAGAAGGGGCGACGGTCGCCGTAGAGATGATAGGAGGCGCTAAATCTGAAACCAAGAACTATTGAACACACAAAATTCGAACTAAAATTTGAGATAGTTGGGGAAGGACATTCATTCCCAAACCTGCTACGGAAGACGCTTTTGGAAGAACCAGCAGTAGAATTTGCCGGGTATAATATAGAACATCCACTTCTAGCCAACCCAATCGTGACTCTGAAGACAAAGAGGCGTCAGACTAATGTTGTTTTGAGAGAAGCCCTTGAGAGAATGCTTGCTAGAACTGAAGAGTTCCGTAAGAAGTTCATACAAGCAGTATCAGACCATAGTGTAGACTAAAACGAAGCTAGGGACGGCCCTCCACATGTGGAATACCTTTGTCCAACATGAATCAGCTGAAGAGATTATGAATGACAAGGGACTTGCAAAAGTAGGTGATGGAATAGTAAATCTCTGTTACTCTTTGGCAAAATCCAGTGTTCTAGGTTTTGCGACTGGTGAAAAGGTTCGTGATAGTGTACTTGCCCGCGCAATCCGCGCAACTAAGGTCTACAGACACATATCACATAGAACAGATACAGGAAAAGCCGCAGATGCATATGAGGCAATCATTGCATACCTTTGGATGAAGAAAAAGATTACAATCCAAAGCATGGTCGATGCTCTTGTTCAAACACTCAAAATAGATTCTATGACCAGCAGAAAGAAAGAAGGTGAAATAGCCGCACAGTCTTTCCAGCGTTTTCTAGAACAACAGATTGACCTATTACCTTAATTTGGAATGTCCGATGTCGTAATCCTTAATTGAAATCTACATCCTGCAGCGAAGAAGTGAATCTCTCATGGAATTCTGTGATAAGTGCGGTGCAATGATGGCGGCTGCCAAAGAGGATGATGGCACTAGAGTTTTGAAATGTAGAAGTTGTGGATATACAAAGAAGATGAAGGGTAAACTAACTGTTTCTCAAACCATCGAGAAGACACCTCGTGACAAGATAATTGTTGTAGAAGACGACTCAATTCCTATGCCCGTGACAAAAGCATCCTGTCCAAAATGTGGTAACACCGAAGCCTATTACTGGACAGTCCAAACAAGACGAGGCGATGAAGGCGCAACAGAATTCTATAGATGTACGAAATGCAAACATACATGGCGTAATTATGGCGGTTAGTTGAACTGACAAACTTATAGCCATCAAGCTGTTGCACACTAAGTGACCCATTGTTCGAGTCTTTCAACTGAGGTAATGGTGACATCAAATTGACCGAAGAGAAGAAGTTTACCCCTAGAAAACCATCAAAACTCACCACTATACGAAACCTATCTGCAGACACCAGCGGACCAGTAAGAATAATGGGAATTGTTGTCGATTCCAGCCCTGGACTTGCTGTCGTTCAAGACATATACGATGATGATATTAAAAACGCAGGAAAAATCCAAGTCAGTATTGAAGGATCTCTGGAGTTGCAAAAAAGATACTTGTTCATTGGAGAGATAACTGAGAAGACTACTGATGGTGAAAAAGAACTTCGCTTGAATGCATTGATTGCTCACGATATTGATTCATTAGATATTGCACTCTACAAAGAGGTCCTAAATCTGGAAGAGAAAGTAACTAAGACAATGAGTGGTTGATGGGTGACCGCATTCCACCTATAAAGGGGAGAATAAATCCATCGAGAAGTACACTTAAAATG
>JBHLPA010000064.1:0-9767 GCA_048939935.1 Promethearchaeota archaeon
CCCATTGGCTCGTCCCACTCGTCATCCACAATCTGACCGATTCGGACCTCAAGACCCTTGAAGACACCTAAAGCGGTCTTCGCTTCATCAGCTTTGATGTGTGCATTCTTCTTCATATTTAACAAATCCTACTCTTTTACAGTTGCATTGATCTCTATGACAATGACATATAGCACCGCTAGTCCCCCAAATCATAGAAGCGGAGAATTGCCCTCTCCAACCACGGACTCTGTCACAGAAATCCTCATCACCGAATTCCACCAAAATTATGAATCATGATTCGATTATAGGTTGATGAATATAGATTCATAAAAATGTTTCTGTTCTCTTCTTGTGGATTTGCGATTTTAAATCAATTTCATTTACTAATGATTGCAAATCTCGAAAAACATGAACCAGGATTATTCACATATGGAAAAGAGAGTCACCAAGTACCACAAAGATGGAGTTTTTCTTTACCGATCATTCAATCCCTTTCCATCAAGAATTTGTGGTATGTATTTTTCAACCCGTGACTCCCTAGTTTTGGATTGTTTGGCTGAAGAAAAATAAATAATGTATGCTCTTTGCCGTCCCGGCGTCAAGGCATCAAACGCAGTCTCCAAGGCAGGGTTTTCGTTTAATTTAGTTTGAAATTCTTCAGGAATTGTGTATTCTGCAGTCTTCTTAAAACTCACTTTCAGACCGGCTTTTTCCACTTCAATGGCTTCATGGATGTAGGCTTTTAAGATGGGTTCCAACTCAGCTATTTCTCGAACACTGGTGAACCGAATCTGGCGTCCCGCCTGCGTTTCCCCAGGTCTGACTAGAATACCGTTGGTATCTTTCAACAAGACACCTTTGAAAAACATGAGAGCACAGTATTCTTTGAATCCTTGAATTATGGCTATGTTACTTTTCTGAAACGTGTAACAAGGTAGGCGCCACTTCAATTCCTCAGTCAGCCCGCAGTCAAGAATGATCTTTCTTAATTTCCTAAATTCCTTCTGCCACTTTTCGGCTTTGCTTAGAAATGCATCAACCTTAGGATTCATTCTATTCATTTTTCAATCCTCTTAAATAAAACAAGCCCATATCTGCTTACAATTTCTTTTTCTTCTTTAACAAGATACCCCTAGCGGAAGCTGCAGATGGAAGAAGTAGAGAATCGAACTCGTTTGCATCAATCACCTCCTATGCTTCATCATCTCAGATGGGTAAGAAGAGAGACTGACGGGGTCTGGTGAACAGGGAACTTTCCTATCACGTGTATCTATTGAGTCACACGTCCATTTTACACTGCTCAGACTCCTATATCACAGCAGTGATATTTGTTTGAGTGTAATCTTAGACTATGAAAGAGAAAAACGGACTCTATGAATGTGAAGAATGCCATCTGCTATATGAAGATGAATACTGGGCAAAGAAGTGTGAACAGTGGTGTATCGAACACAAATCATGCAATCTAGAAATAACTCAGCATGCAAAAAAATCTTCCAAATTATCACTCACATAGCGACATTAGCTGCAGACTCTTGAAACTGACACTTTGTTTTACTTACCTTTATCCAGAGGATAAATCAACAATGTGAGGACCTTTCTCCAGTCTACAAAAAATCAACACGATTCTCGCAATCTATCATGTCCTTCTTTCTGAATCCGTCTTTTTTCGGGCCGGTTTAGCGCAGATTGTTTTTTCACATCATGTCCATCGCGATTGGGATAGAAGAGAGAAATCAAAGTATCAAATCCCCAATCAAATTCCTTTGCTGGGAAGACAGCATAATTGACAATCCCATCGTACTCTTTTCCAGTCACATCGAAATATAATTGCTGTAGGTAGCTGATCACTTCATCACAGGACGAGCTGTTCGTAATTTGAAGAAACAGGTCATCGTAGATTTCAACGAAACATTGTTTATAGTTCCTCATGACTTTTTTCTCGTATTCTTCATTTTTAATCCAGTTCATCTTGCGAAACGATTCAAAGATCTGCCCAAAATAGGGCTGTATACTCCCAAACAGTTTATCGGTTGTTTTGCCGGTCATTCTAGTAATGATTAGCACTCCTTCTGGTTCTCTATATTTCACTTCTATCACCTTACAATAGAACGAGAATAAAAAGAAAGGCAGCAGTTGTGATTGAAGGGTTATTACAACAGGTCCTAAACTTGTTATAATAAATAATGGATCTAAGTTACTACATTAAATTCATCTTTATTCTATTAAAAAAGAAGATGAAAAAAGTTGTATATAAATAGAATCACTTCACAGACATTGCTTCACCCTTAATCTTCCCCTTCTGAATTAGTTCGCTCACAACATCCCAGAAGTAAGATGGATTCTCGGTATGAAGACCATGTCCTGCATTAGGGATGAAGAGAAGTGGGAGTTGTGCATCTCTCACAAGTTTTTCTGATGAGTAAACACCTCTATTTTTCTCTCCAAAGATGAAATAGCATGTGAAATCACGATGTGCTAACAGTCTGTCCAATAGGTCCCCCTTTGCAGAGATTGGTGCTAGGTCTTTGCTGGATGCCCATATCGTGAATGGCCCTGCTTCTCGAAACGCTGAAACATAATCAATCATTTGGTCTTTTTTGGAACCACCTAGTATTTTGTCACTGATTGCTTTGAATTCCTGTTTGAAATCATGGAAAGACATCTTGGCAAACATGGATGAGAAGAATGCATCACCAGCATCAAGATTTCCCTCCAGATAAAACAGTAACTTGGGTCTAACACTGGGTGCGCTCTGATGAGCAAGAATTTCAATCAGTGAAACTGCAATTGCACCACCCATAGAATGGGCCAGTAGAGACACACTCTGGACATGTTCTTTCTTGAGAATAGCAAAAAGATATTCAGCCTGCTGCCTCATAGTGTACGCTTCAACTTTATCACTTTTGAACGAGTTTCCGTGACCTAATAGATCTGGAACAATCCATGAGAATCTATCCAATGAATAGGTAGTGAAATGCTTGGGAAACCACTTACGGTTGTCCCCAAGTCCATGAATATAGAGATTCACTAGGTTTTGGTCTGGCTTCATGTGTGAATAATACTCTATCGTCCCAAATTCGGTTTCGAGATGCCTTGTTACCAGTCCAGTCATGACAAAATAATCGTTGTTTCTCTTTCAAATTACTTTTTCTTCAAAAGCAGAGTTCAAGTAGCTCGAACACAGGGAATCGCTATCATCATAAATCATTTCAGAATGACTCACAGACAAATTTCAGATCTGCCCTCTAAAAGTGACATTCTGAACAGAGACCAAATGGCAAGGTCCCACTCACAACATTATGCCATGCAAAGAAAATAATGACAGCGACAATAATTATCATCACTGTCATAATGTAGAGTATCTTCTCCTTATTATTGGTGGTCAACAGGGGCTTCTCCCACGGCTTCTGTTTCCTCTGGAGCTTTTGGTCTAATGCGTTGTTCCCTCTCTTGTATCACTTTATCAGAGTCCACAAAGCCCTTTGTCAGAAGGAATACTCCCAAGACCTCTCCAAGGTACAGTACATTTCCAAATTCTGCACCGCTTCTTGCAATAGCCCCAGCCAAAGCTATGGCAAGTCCGCCGAGGGCTATCCAAAGATTGAACCTGAATCTGGTCTTTAGGAACGAGAAGAATGCAGCTCCAATAAGCAGAAAACCGCCGGTAACTGACATCAATGGGGAGAAATTTCTGACATGTTGCGCCATCGCGTGTCCTGCAACAGCAATGCCCGCCACAAAGTTCTCGGTGGAGACATGCGCAGTGGCTGCATATGCTCCCATCCAGAGGGTAAGTATGATGGTAAATATCATGTAGATGTGTCCATGGAGCATCCTTTTGTCCGAGTCTTTCATGTTTCGACCAAGGACCACTGCAAGGACAATGAGTATGGCATATGTCCCAACTCCAGCAATGGGATACTCCATAGATCCAAATAAGAGGGCTGAGAAATCAGTCCGTGTACTCAGTGTCATCATGAATGAGAACATGATGATGATTGCCATTAGAACAGCATCAATGGCTAGTAATCCTCTTGTAGAGAACACATTCTTAGCAAGTATGAGATACAGCGCACCACCACCCATTATTGCTACTTGGGATGCAGAGAGCACAAGGTAGATTCTATAAATTTCAACATTCCACCCAGCAAACTCAGAAATCGCCTCAAACGCGGCTGTTACAGCAAACATAATCAATGAAATGAACCATACAAACTGATACAGACGCTTTCTTCGTCGCCATTGTTGAAAGACGAGGTACATGAAAATAATTGCAACAATTGTCGTAACCACTGGAAAGATAGACATTATTGTGGCCATTTGCATCACATTTACAGTGCCTAAGTCATAGTTATTAAGAAGTTTTCACGGCTTGGTTGCAACACGGTGGTACACTAATGGTTAGCCGAATACAGAGTGATTTAATCTCCGACATCCAACTTCATAATGAACTCATCAGATTACTTGGTCTGACTCAGAATGAGGCACGCATTTACTGTGCCATGTTTAGTGGTGGTCAATTCACAGCAGGAGAACTCAGTTCCGTCACAGATATCCATCGATCTCGTATTTATGACAACCTACGTGGACTAGAAGCCAAGAAATTGATTGAGCAAACAAGTACCGACCCACTTAGATTCAGAGTGGTAACACCAAAGAATGCAGTTGCAGATAAGATTGAAACATTAGAACTTGAGTACAGAACTCATACTCAGGAAGTTATGGCTCTTGGTTTGAAACTGGACGAAATCTATAGGAACCAAAGAAAGACTGAAACACCATTAGACATTCGTACCATTCCAATGAACGAATCTATTACTGAACTGAATAGACTTCTTGACTCCGCAAGAGAACGTGTATGGGTTTCAAAAAACACATCGGGCGGAATAGTTGATTGGTTTGTTCTGAAATCGCAAATGGACCGTTTGTCACAATTAGGTATAGACATTAGATTTCTGACGACCCGTTCTGTGAGAGCTGGTTACACCTCCCGTATTCTACCTAATATCACTCTTTCTTACGCGATAGTCGATAACACTTCTCTCACTTTCTTTCTCTCTAAAAATGAGGACAATGAAGGGCTTACAATGATCTCAAAGAACTCGGATTATGTAGACTTTCTTGAAAAGACATTTCTAGTCGATTGGGAAATGGGAGATATTGACATAGAAGATAAAAAATAGATGAAGAGGAAATTCTCCTGTTGAAGTAATCTTATCAGATATTTCTCTAAATTGTGGAGCGGTTGACGTAGTCAGGTGAATAGGGGCCTCTCCCAATCCTAACCTATTGAACCACACTTTCTCTTTTACTTGGGAGGTTTCAAATTACTTAATTACTTTTAAGAAACTGAATTAAGTATGATTGAAATCTATCTCTATGGACACACCAAAGAGTTGGTTAGAAATAACTTCCCTGAAGCGAATACGATTCTGTTATTTGATTATGTCGAGGGAGAACACTTCCAAGAACTCTTGGATCGGTTAGGACTGAAACTGGATGATGTAGGAAATTGTTACATCAACAATAAACTTGCAGTGCCTGAGAATGAGCTTAAAGACGGAGATACTATTGAACTTAACGAAGGCAGTTTCTCTGTATAACTAGGTTCAACATGTCCAATACCCTCTTTCATTTGTTGTCATCAACAAATAATATGAAACTTGAATCTATCACTCATTATCTGACATCAATTTTGCGTAAACACCCTCTTTATATTGTCAACAAAGGCAATACCTCAACTGGTCAAATTACTCATGACGATTCTGATTGATGGAGTATCTAGAATTGAGATACCCACACCTTTTCCTGTAGGTAGTGTCAACTGCTATCTGATAGAGGGCTCACCTCTTACTCTGGTTGACACTGGTCCAAAGACACATGACAGTCTGGCAACAATTCAGAAAGAACTCCATAATCGGTCATATGACATGTCAGATATTGAGCAGATTCTCATTACACATGGCCATCTCGATCATATAGGTTTGGCTGCACAATTTGTCAGAGACCGAGAGCGTGTTCATGGCTGCCCTACAGAGGTATGGATTCATAGTAAGGATGCTAATTCACTAATCAACTACGAAGAACATGCGGAGATATACTTGGAGTCATTTGAGCGGTTAGTAGGAACATCAGGTGTTCCTGAAGATGAGGTTCAAAAACTGAATCCAAAACGACTTGTTAGATATTACATGTCGATAAGAGATCCAGTTCCAACTGCTAGGACCTTCAAGGATGGAGCACGTTTCAAGACTGGTATTGGTGAGATTACTGCGATTTGGGTCCCTGGTCATTCTTCAGGATCAGTATGTTATGTTTGCGATGAGCAGAAAATCATCTTCAGTGGAGATCACATCTTGGGAGATATCAGTTCAAATCCAAGCATATCATTTGACAGCCCCTCAAAAATAGGAATGTTGACTTATCTTGAATCACTGAATCGCCTCTCATCAAGAGATGACTATGTTGCATTACCAGGTCATAGAACGCCTATATTCGATATCAGGTCAAGAATTGAATCATTACGTGCTGAATATGAAGGTAAGTTCCAAACTGCAGCTGAATCGTTAACATTAACGCCGCAGAGTGTATATGAGATTTCAAGAACCCTCTATGGGAACTATGATCCCAATTCTCTTGTCTTAGCTCTAGCTGAAACTAACGATGTCCTCAAGATTCTAGAAAGCAGGAATCAAGCAAAGCTAATCAGACAGAACGGAGTCCTGTATGTGGTCAAGTCTGACTAATAGAGAAGAACTTCACTTCAGACGATAAAAATGGTCACAGCAATCATCGGCACTCATGAGCCTCTTAGTAATCTTGAACTCCATCTCAGGATTGAATCCAGCTACAATGTGTGGATCGGTACTACAGTGGAAAATCAACCCATACTCTGGCTTTCCAATCTTTAGGTATGTGTCAGCCATGGGACATCTTGTACAATGAATCTGGGCTGAGTCCTCAGTCTGCTCTACTGTGAACTCTCCACCCCCCCTCTCAAAGGACTTCCACAGTGTGTCAAGAATTCCTTGGATACCATTGTTCTTCCTCTTTTGGGCAATATCTTTCCAAACTCCCTCTGTATTCTCAGCAATGATATCCCTAACTCGTTGATTAGCCTCTGGTCCGAACTCATCCTCGTACTTCTCTAACAGAGCTTTAAGCTTCTCTGGCTCAGAACGAGCTCCTCTGATCTCTTCGATTAGTTCTCTGAGCTCCTCATCACGTACATCCTGATTTCTCATGAATCAATCTAACGCTTGGTCGAATAAAAGGGTCTAGTTCTGAGTAGAAAATCTATGAGTAGCGAATCTGCTTAGTCTTAATCTCATCCATCCTGTAAAAGATGTCATCTCCAACTTTTTCCCTCTTTATTCTATCAGCACTTAGTAGACTATCTAACACACGTCTTGCATCTTTTGCCCTTATTCCCATAGAAACTGTGACATCAGTAACCCTACATGGTCTACGTTTCAATAAATCAATGACTTCTCTCTCAATTCTATCATGTTTTCTCCATTTGACAGGATTACTTCGCGCATCATGAAAACCATATATCCATATCTTCTCCTTCGCAAGATACTGACTGATCTCTAGTCCAAAATCTTGTAAGATATTTTTTGAGAGTGGTTGAACATCTTCGACTGCAGTCGGCCTCCAAGGAGTATAGATTTGAACAATATCCGGGTTGATATCAATGATTTTCTCGATGAGTGCTTTTCTGGCCTGTCCTTCTGTATTTGTAAATCCCTTTGGTCCCCGAAGCAACATGACCTCCAGTGCCAAGGTTCCATACATTTCTTTGTGCAGTTTCTTGATGCCTTCGATTATCTCATCTAATGTAGGAATACCCTTTGCTGGATGATTGATATGTCTGAACGTTTCTTCGTCACCGGCATCAACCTTAGCTGAGATAATATCAAATCCCACGAGATTGGCTCTCACCACACTATTTGGCAACAGTGATGCATTTGTAAGGAGTATGACGGGCAAATTCCGTATCTCTCTTTTGACTGCACTAGCTAACACACCAATTTGCAGATTTAGAGTGGGCTCTCCAGCTCCGGAAAATGTCACAGCATCGATTGAACCCAAATCTAATCGTCTTATAACTCGATAAATCTCTTGGAGGATTTCCTCAGAAGAAGGTAAGGTCTTCCGAACATCCTCCGGTGTAACTACTTGTTTTTTCGTTGGTCCTAGCTGACAGTAGACACAGTTGAACGTGCACTTTTTTGGATGAGTTGTCACATCAATCCCTAAGGAGCGTCCGTATCGCCACGATGCCACTGGGCCATATGTATATCCCATGTCTAACACATCATACCTAGTCTTTCTTCTGAATCTCTGACAACCGTTTCTCGATATTTTTCAGACTGTTCTGAAGACTCTTGATCTGTTCTTCTAGGACGTTTCTCTGATTCTGTAGTGATTGGATATCGTTAGCTGTCGAGAATTGCGGGACTGTATATCCGACACCAGGACGATAACCCATATACCAACATGACCCACGACCATAGAGCCATCCAGGTCTCTCCCATGGTGGCAAATCTCGGAACGGACCATTTCCTGGCCAACGCCCTCGACCACCTGAGCGTCCATATCCACCTCTCACTTTTTCTCACCACCTTCCTTTCCAATACCAATCGTCTTACTGAGCTGGCTTACAACTTTGCCAAAGGCTTTGGCAGCCTTGGAATCTGGGTCTTCCACGACAAAAGGGGTCCCCTTATCTGAGAAGCTGATAATCCTGGGATCTAATGGTAAAGCGCCTAGATGTTTCACACCGAACTCTTTCGAGGCTTTCTGTGTTGCTCCTTCACCAAACAAATTGTATGACTCACCACAGTGTGGACAAACAAACTCACTCATGTTCTCTATGATGCCAAGAATCGGTACATCCATTTTTTTGACAAGACGAATTGCTCGACGGGCATCAAGTACGGCCACCTCTTGAGGGGTTGATACGATAACGACACCATCAATCTCTGGGATGGACTGAAGAATGCTGAGAATTTCATCTCCTGTACCCGGGGGTAAGTCGACGACGATTACATCAAGCTCGCCCCATTTGACTTCACTCAGGAACTGCTGAATTGCCTTTCCCACTAGTGGTCCTCTCCATGCAATAGCATCATCATTGTTTTGAAGGAGGAACCCCATGCTCATCACTCTAAGATTCAGTGGTCCCTCTATTGGAAGGAGCTTCTTGTGTTCTGCACGTGGACGTTGTCCCTCCAAGCCCAAGAGTTTGGGGACATTTGGTCCGTATATGTCAACATCAAGAATTCCTGCCTTCAATCCCATCTTCGCAAATAACATGGCCATGTTAGTCGCTACTGTTGTCTTTCCAACACCACCTTTTCCAGAGAGAACTACGATTTTGTGTTTCACGTCTTTCATATTCTCTCTCACTTCTGGTGGGACCATATCACTGACCTTAGAAACAACCTTTGTCGTCATTGACACCTTCTATCAGTTGTAGTTTCGAGCTCTTGAAACTCGACAACGGCAATATATAATGAATCTTGATTCATTATAAATTAAACGATAGGGCCCGAATATTGCAACATTTCTCTCTCCGAATAGCCCGAATCTGATAATGGCTGATGGACTCTCCCTTGTCACACATTTGGAACTCTCTCTGCCTCCTGCTGCAGAAACGATATCAGGTTCGCGAATCACTGTGGACCTAAAACTTCGTTCATTGCACCAGTCCTGTATCCAAAAACATCAACAGTGACATACTTGAACCCCGCATTTTTTACCAGTTCTTGTAACTGATC
>JBHLPA010000065.1:0-9703 GCA_048939935.1 Promethearchaeota archaeon
GCCCTTTATCATTAACCAATGTTGAAGATTTGAAAGAAGGAAAAGTCGTAGTGTGTCCTTTCTGTAATGTGACCATAGGACGTTGATTTTGGTTCACCTTGCCAAAACAAAGGATTCATCGGTATAGTGGACAATGAGATAGAGATTGTAAACATACCGACAATTGGATATTTTGACGATACTGATTCGATACTTCTTGCAACTCGACTAGCATGTGGTTTCTGCACGCAAACCAGTACACACATATTAGAAGGTCATTCAGCTATTGTCCGTACTCATAGAATGCAAATCACGATGAGGTGAAGTCATGGTTAGATGCACAGACTGCGGCAAACTTGCATGCTATTCAGGTGAATTAGACGATCTTCCTACAAAGGGATTCTGTCCGATGCAGACTCACAATGAAGTATTAGCTGAGGCAAGAGTACAATACAAGTACTCAGAAACGAGAAAGACCTCACAGGAGTCTGCAAGAGTGGAAGCCACCGGGTACTGTGAATGGACACGAGTACAAGAAACCATGGAATTCGCGAAACGAATGGGGATTGAAAAACTTGGGATCGCTTATTGTATCGGTCTTAGGAGAGAAGCAGCAACTCTTGCTGACATCTACACAGAAAACGGATTCGATGTTGTATCAGTCTGCTGTAAAAGTGGAAGTATTCCAAAAGAAGAGATAGGTCTCAGGGATGATGAGAAAATCAGACCCGGTACGTATGAGAGCGTGTGCAACCCAATTGGACAGGCAAAGGTGATGAATCAGGAGAATACAGGACTCAATGTGATTGTAGGCTTGTGCGTGGGTCATGACTCACTCTTCATCAAACATTCAGATGCTCTTGTAACATGCTTGGTGGCAAAAGACAGAGTGCTAGCACACAATCCTGCAGGAGCTCTCTATACAGCAAAATCATACTATAGAACGAAGCTATACAATGATGAAAGATAGGTGAACTCAGGAAAAGACTATATTGTGTCAAATCTGCCTTATATCGAGGAAATACAAGATCGTGGTTTAGAAAAAGAGGGAAATGGAATGAAGATTGGCACAGGTAGTAAGGTAATCATTGGCCTTATTCTATTCTGGGGTTTTATCATCTCATTTACTTCAATAGTAATGTTTGGTGCGTCAGGTTTGGTGGGTACTGCAGCTATAGTTGTAATAGTCATCACTCTATCGAGTATGGGCTACTCATGTTATGGTATCATCAAACGACAAGATAGAATCACCGATTATTTGGTGAAGACTTATCGAACAACACCAAACCGCGTTGATTCTACACAGTATCGAGGGCTTCCGGTAAGAAGACCAATTCCGGGTGTGACAAGGTCAATCATCAGAGTGACACCGGAATCAAAACCCAAAGAGGGAACAGTTAAGGTTCTAAGAGGAGGAGAATTCATTGGCAACAGAATGAGATACAAAGTAAAGGTTCAGAATGACAGCGAGTATCTCATAGCTGATGTTACTGTCTATCTGCTTTCTTATCCTCAGGATGCATTGAAGTTTGAAGGTCAGGACAGTCATGTGTTCTTCTCAAAAATTGAACCAGGTGGTCTAAGGAGTCCCACATTTGATTTCCTCCCAACTCAAGATTGTGTCAAGGGTGAGATTGTAGCCGGGGTTTCATATATTGACATGAAGGGACAACCACATACTCTCACTGCTAGACCTTTCATCATTCGTTCGGTCTGTGATCTGCTATTACCCCAACGTATTACGCCTAAAGACTTTGAACTCAAATTGACTGACCTCGAGTGTGGCGAAGTAGTATTCAAAATAGAGGAATGGACTCCTACAGAGATGTTTGAGAAGGCACTGCGAATTGTGGATGAGTCAAACTTCTTCGAAGTGAGTAGTAATCTTGAGGAAGTAGATTCCGTTACATATGCCAAGATTGTCGGTTTTGCTCAAGGAAAATATACCGGAAAAGAGGTAGGGATTCAGATTGACATATCTGGACCAGCTGGAAAGAAAGGAGCATCCTGTAAGATTCGCGTGTCTGGGGAGGACCAGGCGATGATTTTGCCTGCTATTGATGACCTAAGAGAGAGATTAAGTGCATGGCTCTGTCCAATCTGCTCGAGCCCTCTATCACTTGCAAATGTAGAGGATATTCGAGAAGGCAAGGTCGTGGAATGTCCATTCTGTAATGCCACAATAGGACGATAGAATTCAATAAAGTAAGTTATGGATTTCATGAATTCAGATACTTTTCTTCCTTTGCTTTACTAACCAGCCGATTATAACTACTTCAATGGCGATTGCTGGAAATAAAAGGGCTGTCAACAACCATCCAAAATCGGAGGTGTATGGTGGGTTTAGGTTGCTGCCAACGAGTTTCGTCGAGAAGCTATATGTACTGAACGGATCATCAATGTCAAAATGAAAGAAATATCCAGATACCAGAATTCCATGTGATTCAAAGACAATCGTATCTTCATCTTTTCCATTTTCATGATGGAGTGAACAACCATCGCTAGTAAGTGAAGTAATATTATAGACACGTTGCCCCAATAAAACTTGGGACAACCCTTCCCAGCTCGTCAGATTGACCCATAATGAAGCACCTCCATGCGCAGTGAGGTTGCCATTTGGATAGTCTTCATAGAAAGTTTGAACTTCTTCGCCATCACCCGGATTAATGGTTCTTACAACAACATATCGGGAGAGGTAGCCTTCAACTTTGCTTGTCACTTCAAAACGTATTGTAGATGTGGTTTCAACAGGATTAACATCCATATTGTTGTACACCTTCTCATACTCGAGGACCATATCAAGAGGAAATTCATCCAAATTGGGAGTTGCACTTGCATGAGATCTTGAGATTGCTGATGCACCACTTAGAATCAAGATGGAGATGAAAAAAAGATACGCATTTTGTTTTACCTTTTGAAGTTTCACCTGTTTCGGACCTCCTTCCTTTGAATCTTGATCTATCAAATCCCTTTCGTATGAGTACGAATAAGATTTTTCCACAACGGTTTAAATCAGCTAAATATTCACATTCAGCACATTATTAGGGGGGTGCAAGTCTGAACAATTCAATGCAGCTCATACTACCGCCTTATGTCATAGGCGTAATCAGTGCCTTTCTAGGAATGATATTCTTTGGAGTGACTAATATTCTCTACAAGAGGATGAGTAATGACATCAGTGTTATGGATATCATGTTCACGCGTATGTGGGTGAGTCTCCCGGTTGCGTACATCTTTGGAGTTCTTGCTTCAGGGTCTCTTATCTTCACAATTCCCAACGAAGCACTGTTTCCCTTAATACTCTCTATGGTGATTGGTATCATTATTGGGGATGGAATGTATTTCCTCAGCCAAGAACGAATTGGCGTATCGAGGGCTTTTCCCATCGCAATGAGCTATCCGCTCTTAGTGTATTTTCTCGCTGCACTTTTCCTCGCTGAACCTGTCATTCCTCAAAGGGTGATTGGGGCAGTCACCATTGTGGTTGGTGTGGTTATGATAGTTAGAGCAGAATATGATGATGAAAAGATTGACAAGCGCTGGAGTAAGGATGACATACGGTTTGGGATAGTACTTGCGTTTCTTGTCTTCTTCTGCTGGGCTGCAAGTGATGTCATTTTCCAGTTCGGTTTGACCGGTGTGCCTCCAGCTGAGGCAAACTTCTATCGGATTTTTGCCGCATCGTTGATACTTGTACCAGTTTTCCTCTTATCCTTGAGGGGAGAGAGAGAGCTTCCGAACAAGAGAACTACCCTACATGCTTTGCTTGTGGGCATTATTGCGCTTGGATTTAGTCTCATAGCATATACATTTGGAGTCAAGTTCGTTGGAGTGACAGTTACAGCTTTGATAATTGCATCCGCACCGATGTTTACCGCTCCGCTCTCAGTTGTTTTGTTAGATGAAGATGTCAATAGAAAGGTTGCATTTGGAACCATTCTGACAATCATAGGGGTGTTATTGGTCATTATCATATTCTGATGCGCTTAACTTCTGCCAATCCTACGACCCCATAATCTGCAGATGACTACTAGTTCGATGAAGATTCCAGCAGCAAGTAAAATCATGGCATATGGTGTGTCGAGAAAGCCACCTAGAAACTTGAAGCTGTTGATGTTATTATCACCCAGGGTTGCTGTATGCTCAGTGAATGTTGTACCATAGAAATCAACATGTCCGTAGAACACTAGAAAGCCATATGTTCGCTCATAATAGATATTCCAAAATTCTGCTTCGAAATCTCCGGGACCATCGATTTCTGCCCGAAGGTACCAGCAGCTGAAACCATTTCTGGTAGAACGTGATAGATCATAAGAGCCTCCAAATTGAGTTGTCCCACCCTCCGTCCAACTTGAAATATCAGTCCATAGTGGGAATCCAGCAATGACTGTCACAGAATCGCTTGGGTAAGCCACTACTGTGGGACTCGAGTCTACAAGAAGTTCCACCGTTTCCGAATCTTCATCAATCCAACGTGTAAACTCATAGGTGACAGTATGGCTATCGGTGTTGAAGCCATATCGGGATTCAATCTCATACTCCAATTGAAGACCAATGGGAAATTTAGCTCCGAAGGCAATATCTGGAGATGCAAGAATTAGGATTATTAGCGTGAGGATCAGACCATATGAGAAATTTCTCTTTAGTGTTGACAATTATTCGACCCTCACAGACACGATTTCCTCAGAATGAATTTTAGTCCCAACGAAGATATATGTTCCCGTCCATCAAAGATTTTAAAGCGCCCCATGTGCAGAGTTACGCAGAAAAACAACCACTTTGGTTGGTGGGAACGGGACAAATGCTGTTAATGCTTCAACTTATCGATAGCTTCCTTAATGGAATTCTCATTGTGCTTTTCCTCTTTCTAGCATGCATCGCTATTGGTTTGGGTTGTACCGGAGGAGGAAAAAGTAATTCTAGTGCACCTGAAATCGCAAGTGATGAAATCATCCCAGAAAGCGTCAAGAGAGAGATTGGTGTAGCAGCGCAGAGACGACGAATACCTGCGAAGGGTTGGAGAGAGCTTCCGAGAGAGAGTTTGCCATCACGAACAGTGAGGACTACTAGGCCAGGTAGAAGGCCAATACCAGGCGTTTCACATGCTGTCAGGAAAATTCAAAGACCTCCAGCATTTGAAGAGAAGACAGTCAAAGCGTTGAGGGGCGGTGAGTTTGTAGGCAACAGAATGCGGTTCAAGGTCAAAGTATTGAACGAAACAGATTACATGATCACGGATGTCACTATATACTTACTCTCATATCCAAAGGACGCACTCAGGTTAGCTGGTAAGGAGGATGACTGTAAATTTGCTAAGATTGAACCAGGAGGATTCCGAAGTCCAACCTTTGATTTCCTACCAACCCAGGATTGTGTTCGAGGAGAGGTCGTCGCAGGAGTATCATATGTTGACATGAAGGGTCAACCACATACTCTGAGTACTAGACCTTTTGTCATTAGAGCAGTATGTGACCTACTCATTCCAGACCAAATCTCACCTGAGGAATTTGCACTAAAGCTTAAGGAACATGAGCATGGCGAGATTGCCATCAAGGTTGATGAATGGACCCCAGAAGAAATGTTCGAGAAAGCACTTCGTATCACTGACGAATCAAACTTCTTTGAAGTTAGTAGCAATATGGAAGTCAATGATGGTATTGTGTTCGGAAAGATTTCAGGAATGGCAAAGGGCAAATATACCGGAAAGGGTGTCGGGGTGGAAATAACCGTTTCAGGACCGTCCCAGAAAAAAGGTGCCTCATGTACAATCAGAGTCAGTGGTGAGGACCAGGCGATGATATTACCCGCGATAGACGATTTGAAGGAGAGATTGAGTGCTTGGCTCTGTCCCATGTGTGGGAGTCCATTGACCTTGGAGAATGTTGAACAACTGAAAGATGGAAAAGTTGTTGAATGTCCATTCTGTTGTGTATCAATAGGACGATAGAGAAGGGAAAGATGATGCAGTCTTCTGATCCCTTCGCTGCGATTAATATAATCTTCTTAGTCATAGTCTTCTGTTGCGCATGTCTTGATTCGGGAAGAAAGGACGAAAAATCAGAGAGAGCAAGAAAATCCAGAGAAAGGGGAGAAGTCTACGCCAGCAGCAGAAGAAGAAGTACAGGTTATTGGAAAGCTAGATCTGCGTCGAGAAGGATAAGAAGACCAATACCTGGTGTTTCCTCTTCTCTATCTCAAAAACCTCGGATTCTTGAAGATAGTAAGGTGAAAGCACTTCGAGGTGGGGAGTTTATTGGTAACAGGATGAGGTTTAAGGTCAAGGTGGTAAATGACTCTGAGTATATGATAACTGATGTAAGAGTATACCTCCTCTCATTTCCCAAAACATCTCTTCGACTTGCTAGTGATGATGATTGTCAGTTTTCGAAGATAGAACCCGGTGGTTTCCGTAGTCCTACCTTCGACTTTGTTCCCACGCAGGACTGCGTTCGAGGTAATGTTGTTGCAGGGATTTCATATATGGACATGCATGGTAATCCACATACACTCAGCACCAAACCTTTCGTAATAAAATCGGTTTGTGATCTACTATTACCGGACCAAGTGAGTCCCGAGGATTTTGAATTAAAGTTGAATGAACAAGAACACGGTGAGATTGTAATAAAAGTAAATGAGTGGACTCCTAAGGAGATGTTTGACAAGGCAATTCGAATAGTAGATGAGTCGAACTTCTTTGAAGTGGACAGCAATTTTGAAGAAACTGATGGGATTGTCTACGCAAGTATCAGTGGTTTGGCAAAAGGCAAATACACGGGTAAAAGCGTAGGAGTTCAGATTAATATCACAGGACCAAGCGGTGTGAAAGGAGCAAGGTGCACTCTCCGAGTCAGTGGGGAAGACCAGGCAATGATTCTCCCAGCAATAGATGATTTGAGAGAGAGGTTGAGTGCGTGGCTGTGTCCGATGTGTGGCTCAGCATTGACTCTTCAAAATGTGGAGGATCTCAGGGAAGGGAAGGTTATCACATGTCCGTTCTGCTCCGTTCCAATTGGGCGGTAGAGTCTAATACACATTCTGGAAAACCCTATATCATTCCATGTATACATTCTTTTGAGGGAGGAAACTGAGTAAGCTGAAAGAGTCTTGGGGTAAAAAGGAGATAGCCAGTGCGGCTGTATTTGTGTTTGCGGTGATTTTAATCCTGGTCCTAGCAATAACCACAATTCCCTATGTGGAAAACGCTGGTATTTTTCTATCCATGTTTATTTTCTTCGGGTTTGTTCTGGGGACCTTCGCTGTTATTGCTCGTGCACGTGGATTAACTGAAGAAGAAAAGCACAGAAAAACACCAGTTTCCGATGAAAAAGAAATCCCCAAATCACCACCGTGGTTTATTTGTTGTTTCGGCGGGTTTGCTGTCGTCGTCATGTATATTTTATTCACTTCAACGAATCAAAACTTTTGGAATTCTATGTCACAGACTGCGTTATTAGGAGTCGCTCTTCTCACCACATTACTATGCTTCGGAGGTTGTGGTGTAATTGCATCTAAAATGGAAGGAAGAGAAAGAACACCAGTATACTCCGTTCCAAGATTATCCACACCTAGAAGGAGAGATAAAACAGGAATGAGATTGGCTAAAACAGAGTCTCAGCAACTCTTTTGGCATACAGAGGGATTAGGTAGACGCAGACCAAAATCCACAAGAGTGTCATCAAAGGTCAGAGCTGTTCGAGGAGGAGAGATTATTGGAGGACGGTTCAGGTTTAAAGTGAAGGTCCTCAATGAGAGTATGTATACGATAAACGATGTCACAGTGTATATTCTCTCGTACCCGAGAGATACGCTACTTCTAAAGACCGAGGACGATGACATCTTCTTTTCGAAAATCGAACCAGAAGGTTTCAGAAGCCCTACGTTTGACTTTCTACCAACGCAAGACTGCGTTCGAGGTGTAATAACTGCAGGTGTTTCATATGTTGATGCGTCAGGGAATGCACACACTTTGACAACTGAGCCATTCACCATAAGAGCTGTGTGCGATCTTTTGCAGCCAGAAGCAATCTCACCCGCAGGATTTGAATTGAAACTCCAGGAGCTTGAGTCCGGAGAGGTAATCCTGAAGGTTGAAGAGTGGACACCTTCAGAGATGCAGGAGAAGACTCTCAGAGTATTGAGTGACTCGAACTTCCACGAGGTTTCAAGTGAGGAAACAGAGAGTGATGGAGTAGTCCACTATAAAATATCAGGATGGGCAAAGGGTAAGTATACAGGAAAGAATATTGGAGCCGAAATCTCCATCTCTGGAGAGATCGGAAATAGGGGTGCCAGTTGTAGGATACGAGTTGCAGGAGAGGATGATGCAATGATTCTACCAGCTATAGACGATCTGAAAGAGAGATTGTCTGCATATCTATGTCCAATGTGCGGAAGTAAATTAACTCTCGAGAATGTTGAAGACCTGAAGAAAGGTAAGGTTGTATGTTGTCCATTCTGCAATGTGTCCATTGGTAGATAAGGAGAAGCGGCGAAATCAGTTAATATGTGTTCAAGAGATTAGAGAGATGGCTGGATTGGTAATGAAGGAGTTTCCTGAAGAGGTTAGGTTTCATTCTACATGGAGACCATATCAAGCACGAGTATTATCTGAGCTTGAAGAACACCTTGATGATAATAAACTACATGTGGTAGCTGCGCCTGGTTCTGGAAAGACTGTCTTGGGTCTAGAAGTTGTTCACCGAATTAATAAACCAACATTGATTCTTGCCCCAACTCTAGCAATTAGGGATCAGTGGATTCAGAGACTCGTTGAGTTATTTCTCCCCAAGAATTCGAAAACACCAGAATGGGTTTCACGAGACCTCCTCAATCCGGGATTCTTAACAGTAGCAACCTATCAGGCATTACATAGTGCTATGAGTCTGAAGATTGAGGAAGAACTAGAAACGGATGAGGATATTGAAGAGTTACGGGCAACAGAAAAGTTAGAGAAAATAGAGGAGGATCTTGAAGAGGAGGAAGATGAAGAAAGTTACATTCACTCATGGTTGGATCAGAACAAGAAGAGGAGTAAGAACGCACCTTTACCTGATTTGGTTGAATTGCTTATTGAGAGAGGAGTCCAGACAATCGTTTTGGACGAGGCACACCATCTCAGGTCAAGCTGGTGGAGGAGTCTTACTACACTAATCAAAAGTTTAGGACAACCAAAAACACTCGCTCTTACAGCAACGCCGCCATTTGATGTACCTCCTGCAGAATGGGACAGGTACATGGAACTCTGTGGGCATGTGGATGCAAGGGTTTCTGTGCCTGAGCTTGTCCTTGAAGACAATCTCTGTCCGCATCAAGATCTTGTCATCTTCTCATCACCGTCTGATGCGGAGAGTGCTGAGATAACCAAGTTTCGGACGGAGGTGGAAATGTTTGCTCGCAATCTACAAACCGAGCACCAGTTCAAGAAATATGTCAGTACTCACAAATGGTTGAACTCTCCAGAGAAATACATTGAGGAAATACTTGACCAGCCAGAATTTTTCTCAAGTCTAATTGTATACCTTTACCATCATGGCGAGGAAATTCCTGAAGAAGCAGTAGAGATCATAGCTGATTCAACGAAGGGCATTCCTAAACTCAACAATGAATGGCTTGAGATTCTGCTTACAGGTATATTATATCCTAAAGGTGTTGATAGACCAAAACTAGAACCATTTCTAGAGGAAATCCGGGATGAGCTCAAACGAATTGGAGCACTAGAAAGACG
>JBHLPA010000066.1:0-9634 GCA_048939935.1 Promethearchaeota archaeon
ATGTCCTAGCCAAGTTAGGATTTCCAGGAGAAATGGTTCAAGTGGATTGGTCGTTCCAAAGTTCAGGAAGAAGGTAGATACTTCTTCTGGGAGATAATGATTGGAACAGACCTAACTGTTATTCATGTGTTGCGAGTGCACAATATCTTTTGAATCTATCAAGGGTGTACGATTTGAGATTATGATATATCAATCCACTCTCTTTAACTATACGTTTTGCACTTTTTCGATAGTTAGTCTTGTGTATATCATCAAGAAATACAATGCCATTAGGGGATACTAGTGAGAGAACTTTGGGAAGCAATTCCTCTCGGGTTTTCATTGATCCCAAATCGTGTAGAATGAAATCAAAAGAATCTTGGTTCTGGTTTATGAAGGAGTTCCAGGTCATTAACTGTCCGACATCAAGTTGGTTACTAAAAAGAAAATCCTCAGTCTTATCCAACCATTCAGATGCATCATCAATAGAACAGATATGGGGTTTGGGATCAGCAGTTTCGGCATATAAACGAAAAACAGCAGAGCTGAAACCTGAGCCTAAGTCAAGTATGTTCTTAGGGTGATAGATATTACAAAGTACTGACATGAATACCGATGCTTGTAGTGATAGTGCCATAGCACCAGTAGAAATAGTAGTGATATACTTCTCATAAAGTGGTTGCAGCTTTTCCGT
This sequence comes from Promethearchaeota archaeon, assembly GCA_048939935.1. Lineage (GTDB taxonomy): Archaea > Asgardarchaeota > Thorarchaeia > Thorarchaeales > Thorarchaeaceae > SMTZ1-45. The sequence continues at coordinate 674 of JBHLPA010000066.1, forward strand.
TGTTTGAAATGCCAATTGGTTGTAGTATCGTAATTCTGGAACACCCCGCTCCAAACGAGACTTCTCTGTCCTGCCGTTTACCGTTTCAAGAATTGATGCGATTCTACGTCCTAGGAACCCAGGGACTCTCTTGACTTTGGAAATTATCGCCATATCTTGGTTTCCACTGCATGCAGAAATTAAATGTTTCTTCAGAAATTTTCACTTGCAAATGTACAACTATCTAACTAGAGGTTACAACCACAAATGTGTTGGTTGAAGAATCTTCTTCTAGAAACAGAATTCCAGGATTAGTTCAAACTAGATCGGATTCTAACCAAAGGTCATAGAGTCAATCCCGAGTTTCTTGACGATTTCTTTGTACCTATTTCTGACTGTGACCTCAGTGACTCGAGCAACCTCGGCAATCTCACGTTGGGTCCTGCGTTCATCTAACATGATAGAAGCAACGTATATAGCCGCAGCAGCGAGACCTAATGGGTCACGTCCGATTGTGAGTCCTATATTTCTACTCTGTTGAAGGATCTCGACCGTCCTCAATTGCACAGGGCTAGAGAGCGACAACTGAGAAGCAAATCGAGAGATATAGTCGATTGGGTTGCTCAGAGGTATTTTGATTGCCAAGCTCCTCAATAACAAGCGATAACATTGACCAAGCTTCTTCTTGTCAATCCGAGAGGCATCAGCGACCTCATCCAATGGACGAGGTTTCTTTCTAATTCTACATGCTGCATAGAGGGTTGCAGCAACCATGGCTTCAATTGAGCGGCCTCTTACTAATTTCTGGATGATTGACTTTCGATACAATAGAGCAGCCAGTTCACGGATAGGTCCGGGAATACCCAGCTGGGAAGATAGCCGTTCTAGTTCCGACATTGCCTGGGCTAGGTTCCGGTCCATTGAACTATGAACGCGGGAACGTATCTGCCATTTTCTTAGACGGTAGATTTCCGACCTTCTATTGGGGCTGAGTTTCTTTCCAGATGTGTCACGGTCTCGCCAATCAATAACAGTTGAGAGACCTTTGTCATGAACTGTATATCGTATTGGTGCCCCAACTCTACTGCGAGCATCGCTCTCCTCAGTGCTGAATGCCCTCCATTCAGCACCAGTGTCAATTCGATGGTCTGAAAGTACAAGACCACAGCCACCACAGACCCTTTCTCCGCGGGCTGAATCCTCTACAACAGAAGTAGATCCACACTCAGAACAAGCTACGGGTTCTGTACTTGTATCAGAAACAGTATCGTTTCTGTCATTCTCTCCACTCGTCCGGTCCAATGCCTCTCCTCCACATTAGTTGGAACCGGATAAAACCGTCAGAGTTCACGGCATAGTCATAGCTTTGAAGACAGTCTCCCGGTAACCCACAGAAAAACATTTGGAAAAATTTTCTTTTAATTGTTCTGAATCTACTAGAATGGGTGTTTACATGTCCTAGACCTTGTTTGCATATGCCAAAAAGACCAAAATCATGTCGTGCGCTCGTGGCCGCGTTCGTTGATTATGATTGTGTGTTCATGTTGAGACACAAACTCACCCTTTTCTTCCGCAAGTACATTATGGGCGAACAGAGCTCCATTCTTCTCTAGCTCCTTGATTGCCATTTCGAGAGAAGCAGGAGACATTCTTTCAGCAATCCATCGCTTTGCAAAGGGGAATTCTTTGTATTCTTTCCTGGCAATCCCCAAAAACTGTTTTGTGCCTTTGAATCGGACTGGAACCCTAATTGGTAGTAGTTGGTATATCAATGGTCGTGGTAAATCAGTAATGTTTCCCGACCCGGTACTTGCGAAGGTTTCTATCGCATAGACCTCACCCTCTTCCACAAGTACTTCGGATTTTCCTGACACACATGGGACTTGTTTTTCGGCGTGAAGTTCATACTCATTCAATTGATGTCCTGAGAGTTGTTTGATTGGTTCAAATCCTGCAGATTGAATGGTGTCCTCAATCAGTGCTCCAATTGTGTTGAGTTTCGCACCAGGTCTCATCATCTGGATTGCGACGTTGGTAGCATCAACTGCCGCTTTTACCAGAGCCTCGTGATCAGGATTGAGCGCAATTGTGAAAGCTGTGTCGGCGATGCATCCATCTACATGTGATCCTACATCAACAGTCACCAGGTCACCTTCCTCAATAACAGTTTCATCATTGAGTGGAGAAGTGTAGTGAGCGGCAACATTATTTATCGCAACATTGCAAGGAAATGACGTGCCTGATGAGTTCTCACGAATGTAATTCTCAGTTGCATTGACAATATCGATGACCTTGGTTCCTGGCTTCACCATTGGGCGTGCAATCTCAAGCGCTTCACGAGCTACAACACCAGCGCGACGCCATTTGTCCCAGATGTCTTCTGATTCTTCTTCATCATCGTCGGTCTTGTCAACGGGTTTATCATCTGCCATGATTTCACCAACTAAACGGCTGGTAAAGAGGACACAAGATAAAAGTGACGCTTCAACATATTTTGGCAGAGAAGACGTGTTAGACAGGCACAGCTGTGGAAAAGGCTCTATTGATTCTGCAACCGGACTTACTCTAGATATTCAATTACATTAATCCTATCACCACAATATCTTCTCATTATTTTTGTCAATGTGACTTGGATATTTCCATAATAATAAGGTGCCAACCATGAGTAAAAAGGGAAAGGGTAGTGATATGACAGTACTCAATGGATTGAGAAGATAATATGGGATCGAAATCCAAAGAGTGACATCGGTCAATACTCCAACAATCAAGGTTCGTTTACGTGTAGAGTTCCCTCTATAGTACCTGAATATCTGTAGTACGAAAACAAGGCGCAGGATTGTAAAAGGAGCCATTAGTCTAATGAAGTCTAGTCCGATGGTAAAGTATGTCTGCCCGTTTTGAAAGTTTATCATCAATGTGGATGTTATAACGATGATGGAATAATGTGTTGTGGCTATTGACACTGCAAAAGGTACGAAGATTGCTATGACCGCCATCACAATGGTTGGTTCTTTTGCGTCAACAATACGTGATTGCACTCTTTTCCCTTCCAATTTAACCCCCTTTTCTCCCGAATATCATGTGGCCTATGCAAAAAGAATATGACTGTAGAGTAAAGATTGTACTAGAATTCTTACATGTCCCGTTGTTGACTTACATCATCTCCTAGGTTGGAATACCTAAAGTGCAGAAGTGAGTCGTGTTGGAAAAGCCAATTATGAGAGAACTTTCTCGATTCGTTTGGCTATTCGAGTCATCATGAAGAACATGTAACCGATGTTAGCACGTTTGTTTGTTAAGACTGCGAGAATCGCATCTGCACCAGCATCACAGATGATGACATAACCAGTTTCTCCCTCAATCAGCATTCTTACGAGTGGACCACGCTTGAGTTGCTTGAAGACCTTTCGGGTAGCTTCCTGTATCTGAGTAGATCTTCCAGCAATCACATCTTCATCGGGGACTAGGTTCTCATCAACTCCTTCTGGATAATGAGTTGAAATAGTAAGACCCTGTGATTTAGATATGACAGCACTTGCCTCCACATTCCCTTGGGATGCACGGCTCAGATCCAATAGAAGCTCGTTCAACATTTCGGTCTTTGAGGACAAGGTAGAGAATTCCTCCCATGGCGTCTTTCGTGCAAATAGATTGTCAAGTATTTAAACTCTCTTGGCGCCAGCTTTCTTGAGACCTTTGATTATCTTGGCCAATCCTTCACCGTTATCTTTCATGACTTGTTTCTCTAAATAAGTACCCTGTACAACTATTGAAGCCCCTGCATCTACAGCTGCAACCACTGATTGCTCGTCATTAAAACCACCCCCAGTAATCAGAGGAATGTCAATAAACTTAGAGACGGTGGAAATCATCTCAGAAGGCACGCCCCCACCCTCAGCCCCACTACCAGCTTCAAGATAGACAAGTTTCATTCCAAGTAATTCTGCGGCGATTGCATACATTGTAGGGAGTTTTGGTTTATCTCTAAGGAAAGGTTTGGCATCTCCGACCCATGAGGCAGTCTTTCCAGGGGCTACGATAAGGTACGCCATGGGGATGGTCTCAATCCCCGTTAGTTTGACTTTTGGAGCTGCGAGTGCCTGAGCTCCGATAATATAGTAAGGATTGGTACTGTTGAGAAGTGTCATGAAGAACATAGCATCTGCGTGTTCAGAAACTCCAGTGATATTCCCTGGAAACAGAATCGTTGGAATATCCACGGCTTCGCTTATTTTTTCAACCGCATCGTCGATGACTCCGAAGATTGTACTCCCACCAATCATGATTGCATCACTGCCTGCCTTCTCAACTAGAGTGGCAATCTTAACAACATCTTCGAGGGATATGGACAATGGATCAGGATCGAGAAGTGAAAAATGACAAGCTCCTTCAGACTCAAGTTTATCAACGATATACTTCCATACCTTTCCGACCATCATGTAGCCTCCAGAAGCATTTGCTCTCCCTCTTATCGGGCTTTTTACGCTTTTGGTGAATCAGAAACAGCATATTCGTCGATTCATCTAGACGATTTTGATTAATTTCGTTAATCATGCCTTGTTTCTTGTTAGAATCTGAAATATAGTGAAGAGTTTATGTTAATTATTCTCAACCTTTATTACCAGTATTGAATGAAGCTGATAAGTTGCGTTCTGCAGAACGAGGACTTGCAAATGACCACTAGCGACCCAAAAGAAAGCAGCACAGGACCTTCAGAAGTGGAAGTAGTTTCTGCAATTCCTGATGTGCGAATCGGTGTGTTTCCCTGCAAATGTGGTAAAAATATCGGTGCAGTCGTTGACATCGATGATGTAGCTGAATATGCAAAGACCCTCCCAGGGGTTGTCCATGTCCAAGTGAATACATATACTTGTGCAGACCCTGGGCAGCGAGAGATTCAAGAAGCCATAGCTAAACATGGACTTAACCGCGTTGTGGTTGCATCATGCAGTCCAACGATGCATGAAGACACTTTTAGAAAGACTGTCAAAGCAGCGGGACTCAATCCGTATCTGTGTATCATGGCCAATATTCGAGAACACGTTTCATGGGTTCATCAGCATGACCCTGAGGCTGCGACTCAGAAGGCCAAAGACTTGGTGGCAATGTCAGTAGCAAAAGCAGCAACTTTGCAAGCCCAACCTGAATTGGACGTACCAGTTACTCAAGCTGCTTTGATTGTGGGAGCTGGGGTGGCGGGTATGCAAGCAGCCCTTGACCTCGCAGAAGCAGGATTCAAAGTTCATCTCGTAGAGAAACAACCCACCATTGGGGGCATAATGGCGCTTCTTGACAAGGTATTCCCCCAAAATGACTGTTCAATTTGCATCCTAGGTCCGAAGATGGTAGATGTGGCGAAACATCCCAACATCAACCTAATCACAATGGCAGAGGTTGATTCAGTTTCAGGATATGTAGGCAACTTCGAGGTAAGAGTGAAACAGCGGGCAAGGTATGTTGACATGGATGCATGTACATCATGCGGTGACTGTGTGGAAGTCTGTCCTGTAGATGTTCCAAGTCGCACAGATCAAAGTCTGACGTGGCAGAAGGCAATTCAAATCCCATTCCCGCAAGCGGTGCCATCATCATACTTCGTTGATCCAGACGCATGTCTAGGAATGGACCTGATTCGGTGTGGAAAATGCATTGATAGATGCGAACAGGAGGCAATTGTACCTTCTGACAAAGAGAAGTACATAGATCTAGACGCTGGAGTGATCATACTTGCCACAGGATTCAAGCCTGCAAGCCCAAGCAAAATACCAAGACTTGGTTGGGGTAGATATCCCAATGTGATAACAACCTTAGAGTTTGAGCGACTCATCAATGCTGCTGGACCGACGGAGGGTTCACTTGTCAGACCATCGGATCTACAAAAACCAAAATCCGTGGCCATCGCTCAGTGCGTGGGTTCACGAAATATCAATACTAGATCAGGATGTTCAAATTTCTGTTGTGCTGAGTCGGTGAAATGTGCACTGCTTATCAAAGAACACTATCCGGATACAGAGGTCTCCATTTTTTATCAGGACTTAAGGATGCATGGTAAATATTTCGAAGACCAATACCAGAAGGCAAGAGAAGAGGGTGTCAAATTCATCAGGGGCAGGGTCGGTGAAATTCAACAATATCCAAAAACCAAGAGCCTTCGTGTCAGTGTGGAGGATACGACTCACAATCAACTTGTTATGGAGGAGTTTGACATGGTCATACTCTCAATGGGTGCTGAGGGCATTGCAGGCAACTTTCCACTCCCGATATCCTGTACCAGTGACTCGTTCTATATTGAGTCACATCCAAAGTTGAGACCTGTGGATACAAGCTCAGCTGGAGTCTTCATCTGTGGTGGTGCAGAAAGCCCGAAGGACATTAGGGATTCTGTGATACAAGCAAGCGCTGCAGCAGGTCGAGCAGCAATCATACTTCAGAAAGGCAGGTATCCGATTGAAGCTCTAAGTGCCAAGATTATGCAGGATCTATGCAATAGATGCGGTACCTGTGCGAGCCGGTGTCCATATGGGGCAATCACACAAGATGGAACAGGAAAATATACCGTCATGGGTGCTCTCTGTCAGGCATGTGGGACTTGTGCCGGAGATTGTCCGAAAGACGCAATCTACATGCCAAACTTTACGACTGAACAGATTGAAACCCAGATCAAGATTGCACTTCATGAGGATCCTGGAAACAAAGTAGTAGCTTTTGCCTGTGCGTTCTGTTCATACCGTGGTTCAGACTTGGCGGGTGTTTCAAGAATGCAACATCCACCAAACGCGAGAATCATTCGGGCAATGTGTTCGGGTAGATACGCCACAAGGTTTGCTCAGAAAGCATTCGAATTGGGTGCAGGAGCTGTGCTCTATTCTGGTTGCCATCTTCCAGCAGATTGTCACTTTCAGACAGGTAACCACTGGATGGCAAAAAGGGAACCAAGAATCAGAGGTTGGATGAAACGAAACGAAATTGACGACGAACGATTCAGAGTGGAATGGGTATCTGCTGGAGAAGGTAAGAAATGGCAGACAATTATGACCGAAATGGCAGAGGTTGTGAAGAAACCTAGAAAACCGTTGGCAAAACCAAAGCCAAAGGAACCAGCGGCGACAAAGAAATCAACCAAGAAAAAAGCATCTGCGAAACCCAAGTCAAGGACCAAAGTCAAGCCCAAAGCTAAGCCAAAGAAAAAACCTAGCGACACCAAAAAGGGTGCAGCCAAGAAGAAGACCGCAAAGAAGAAGTGATTGGCATGGCGGACGAGATCAAAAAAACCAGGCTAGACGAGTTAAAAGAAACAGCGAGACCATGTTTTCAGTGTGGGATATGTAGTTCATCATGCCCAGTGTTCAGAGTCGCACCTGAGCTGAATCCAAGATTATCTGTTGATTCAATCATAACAAAAGGAGTGGTTCCACGAGAAGGAAACGAGTGGCTTTGTGCATATTGCCTCATGTGTGACCAGAGATGTCCAATGGGAGTTTCACTCGCAGAGATTCTGATGGAGATTAAGAACATCTCAGCAAATGAAGGAAAAGCTCCACCAGATGTTATTGAATCTGCAGAAACTTTGGCTGAAGATGGTTGTCTCTCACCAATATCAAGCAGGTCTGAAAAGAAGAGAGTGGAACTGGGTTTACCAGACTTACCAAAGGCAGACCCGAAGGATGTTGAGAAGCTGTTCATAGCAACTGGAGCAGCTGAAGTTCTTGCTGTGAACAAAGCAGCACAGGAGGCGGCTGAGGAATGAAGTTCGCATTCTTTCCAGGATGCACAATGGCATATCGACTGCAGTTCGCGGAGAAGTCGGTTAGGATGATTGCTCCTAGATTCGATATTGATCTAGTTGACCTACCATTCACTTGCTGTCCTGAACCAAATGCTATTCGTGCTATGTCTGATGACACATGGGTGACATTTGCAGCAAGAAACATTGCACTTGCAGAGGCAGAGGGACTTGACATTCTTACATCGTGCGCAGGATGTCTCGAATCATTAGCGCTTGCCAAACACGAGCTAGACAAGAATGAAGAGAGAAAAAACAAGGTAAATGCGATTTTGAAAGACATTGGTCTTGAGTATAAGGGGAGTTCCAAGATCATTCATGTACATCAATTGTTGTTTGATGATATAGGTCTAGAAACTATAACTTCGATGGTGAAACGACCAATTCCAATCAAAGTGGTTACACATCCAGGATGTCATCTATTAAGACCAGAACGAATACTTCATGTTGACGACGCAGAAGTCCCAGTGAAGCTTGACATGCTCTGCGAGGCTCTTGGCATGGAGCCGTTGGAGTATATGGACAAGACGATGTGCTGCGGAGCAGGTGTCAGGAAAACTAACTCAGTCACATCATACGCAGTACTCAGAGAAAAGATGACAAGTATGGAGATGGTGGAACCAGATGCTATAGTGGTGTTTTGTCCAACGTGCTTCATAACATTCGAGTCCGGTCAACGGGTGACGAACAGAATCTTTGGGACTGATTTCATGTTTCCGGTCTTCTATTACACAGAGCTCTTAGCAATTGCTATGGACCTTCCAGACACCGACTTGTTGTTAAATGAACACCGAGTAAAGATTGACCTTCCAAAGATGGGAGAATCTGATATCGACGTAGGAGATTCTGTAGTATCAAGTCCTTGATATGCTCATTCCCGAAACACTTTATTACCGTTTATCGACCGCGCGAGTTGTCCAGTGAGTGTAAACTCATTGAAACGGGGTAATGTAGATGCCTGATAAACGGATAGGTGTTTTTCTCTGCCATTGTGGAAGTAACATTGCGGGTGTCATTGACATGGAAAGACTCAAGGACTCGGTCCAGAGTCTTCCAAACGTCCAATATGTATCGGACTACAAGTATGTATGCTCCAAACCTGGGCAGCAGACAATCAAGGACAGTATCAAGAAACACAATCTGAATGGTATAGTGATTGCATCATGCTCTCCAAGAATGCATGAACCAACCTTCAGGCA
>JBHLPA010000067.1:0-9625 GCA_048939935.1 Promethearchaeota archaeon
TGTGAAACCTGTTTGCTTGAAGCGAATAGAGAGTTTCTGGTAGGCGGCGAAATCCCTCCCAATGAGATATTTCCCCTAACAAGACTTGCGCATGTCGCTGATTCATGCATTGGTTGTGGACAATGTCAAAATGCGTGTCCAATGGAACTACCGCTATCCAAGTTGTTCACGCTTCTGAACTCACAACTCAGTGAGATATTTGATTATGTGCCCGGCGTGAATATTGAAGACCGACCTCCAACAACTGTTGCCAGAGATGAGGAACTGCTCATTGATGACACGTTCCTCAATATTTCATCTATAATGAAGACAAGGGATGAAGACAGGAAAAAAAAGGCAGTATCAAGCAGTGGATAAAGGTTTAGCTGGAAATGACATGGACCGGGTCTGACCCATACCACAAGAGTGCACTGGTCGCACTTTCTTCCATCCTTTCTCTCTCTTAGTAATTTATGACAACTACTGAAGCTGGTTGCGGCTCGGATTTTAGTTCATTTGGCTGTAATTCTACTAATAAGGTATAGCTCGTTAATACTCAACGCCCGAGGATACAGAAACTCTTCAGATATGAGGAGATGACTTTTCACGCAAAGTTAAAACTTAGGATAAAATCAAGTTGTCGATCCCAACATCTCTAGCATGATTAATGCATTGATCACTGTCATTTGCTTTAGCTCTTCAACTTCAATATATTCGTTAGATCCTCCGCATCTATCAGTTCCGCATCTTCCTGGCCCGAAGTGAAGACACGGGACTCCGAGAATGTTCACCAAATAGTGGCGATCACTGAACCATGGTGCACCAACAATCTTTGGTGCTTGTCCGGTGACTTTTTGGACACATTGACTGGTGGTAATGACCAATGGTTCAGATTTTGATATCTCCGTGGGCTCGATAATGACGGGAATCTCAACCTTACTGTCAAATGTCGGGTCAGTTTTTTTCAGTTCTCTTATTATCTCTTGTACCTTTTCGATGTAATCAGAACATCTCTCACCTGGTAATAATCTAATGTCTATTGATAGTCTACAACGATCTGGAACAATATTTGGTTTCACACCACCAGAAATGACTCCTAGGTTCATAGAAGTTGTAGACACTTCAGGATCATGTTCCCAGATTAGCGGGTCTCGCTTTGTCCTTGACATGATCATTCTGGAAACAGCTTCTATGAGCTGTACCATCTGCGCTATGGCATTCACCCCTCGTTTTGGATATGCACTGTGCACAGATACACCGCTCGTTTCGAAATCTAGCCATAAGGCTCCTTTGTTCGATACAACAATACTATTCATCTCAGTGGGTTCTGGGATTATTGCGGAAGTGGATACGACAGACTCAGGATGTTGACTAACAAGAAAACCAAGGCCAGCTTGACCACCAACCTCCTCATCAACAACAGCAGATATGATGATGTCGCCGCTTAGTTTCACTCCCAGATTGTGAAGAACCTCAGCAGCTAGTATGGCAGAAGCAAGACCACCCTTCATATCTATCGTACCTCTGCCATAGATGCGTCCATCCATAAGTTCAGCCGAGAAAGGATTAACCGACCAATCCTCCTGGCTGACAGGAAGAACATCCACATGACCGTTGAAATGGAGGGAAGACGCACCGTTTTTTCCGGGTTTTCTAGCAACCAAATTGGGCTTGTTAGGTTCAGATTCAAGAATATCGATTGCGAATCCGATATTTGAGAGGTTCCTCTTAAGAATCTCTATGATCTCATCATATGACCCTTCAGGTCCATACGCAGTTATCGTAGGTATTCTCACTAACGACCTTACAAATTCGGTAAACCTTGCTTCAGAGGCTTCTACAGTTTCAACGATTCTCTTAAACATAGTATTCCTCCTTCTCAATGACATATAGAGAAAAAACCACACTTCATCTTATCATCTGAATTTGAAGTATCAGATTACTGATATTTTTCACCACCTGAAATCTAAGTATGAAATCGAAAAGAAGCTGGGGAACACCCCGGAGGGTGTTCCTTTTGCGTTATTATTCTGGAGGTATCTGCTTGAAGGCTAGCTCCACATCTATTCCTTGCTTGTTCATACGATACCATCTGACGAAGTAATAGTAGACAATCCAAAAGATGTATACTACGACAATCGCTGTTAGTGAGTAGCCACTTGCCACACCCAGTGCTGGAACGAAAATGTAGACTACGAGCACGGCGAGGTTGACGAAGAACCCAATTCCACCTAAGATTGCAACTACTGGTATGCCTCCCACTGACCACCTTGCTGCAGCGCTCTTCTCATAAATCGGCTTGGATCGTTGGCGATACGGGAACAACATTGCAGCCAGACAAGTGACCATAAAAGCAAAGGTTACTGCAGCCGCAGTAGAGAGAGTGGCATCAATCACTGCAGGTATGTAGTTGTAAGCAATAGTCCAGAATGCTGCGGCTACCACGAAGATGATATACGCATTAACTGGAGTATGCCATCTCTTGTGCACGCGAGTAGTCCATTCTGGGAAGAGACGATCTAGACCCATCGCCAAGAACAGTCTGGTGCAGCTAATCAGAACATTGAAGAAAACTGCAACTCCATTCATTACAAATCCAAAACAGATCAAGAAAGTTATTGCGGGATTGTTGAATATCAACGGTGCGGTCATACTTGGGTATGGCGGTACCGGAAATGCCGAAGTACCTTCATATTCTGCTACCGCTACTGAGTACCAAAACTCTGGTCCAGCTGTAAGATTACCGAGTCCTGCAATGAGAGCCATTGCCATTACAGCAATAATACCAGCACCTACAATGAAGAATGTGGTGTTCTTGAGTGTGCCAGCTCCCTTTATCTCACCGAGTTGCTCTACGCTGAGCATCGCCCATGTTAAGCTATTAATAGCAATCGAAACAATGGCGAATGTTCCGAAAGCTGAGAAAGGCGGCATAGTATTGAAACCAGCATTTTGGGCATCTTGTATCACAGTGTCATAGTAATTTGTCGTCCCTGGATCCATGAAGTTGATGTAGTCATTGAAGTTTGCAGTGAACCCACTCACAGTGCCTGTTGCGTAGGAAATAATAATCAGTGCTACAGCAGCAGCCACTGCGTACCAAAGTAGCCATTGAACTTTGACATAGAGACCAAAGCCCCGAATTAAAATCAGAGCAGAGATTATCGTGCCAATTACTGTGCAGATAATGATTGCTTCTGGAGTGTTGAACCACAACCCGATTGCAGCTAGGTCAGGGTTATTCATCTGATATCCCATTATAGTGAACATAGGGGCCAGTCCTGTGGCATTTACCATCCATCCTGACATTGGAATCCATTGAACCACCCAAGTCAGAAACGCGCCTGTACATGCAACAAATCCTATATTTCCTCCAAGCACTCGACTTTGGAAGACGTAATCTCCACCACTACGAGGCATAGCAGATGCCAAGAAAGCAAAGGCAATCCACATTGGGATTAACATTGCACCACTCAGCAGTATTCCTACAGCTATATCTGCTCCTGGGAATGCATAGCTGCCCCAGAGATATGTCCAAGGAAATAGAATACCCACAGCCAAAACGTTGTAAGCCAAAGCAGAGTAGGGTGACATCGATCTTACAAGACCAGATGCCTTCCTAACGAAAACTTGCTCTTCTCCCATTCACACACTTCCTATCTTTACCTAAAGGTGTAGGATGAAATGTATAAATGCCAACTCTTTCTTATAAGTTTTTGGACAAAATGGCAAAAAATCAAGTCATTCTTGGATAGAACTCAAGATTCGACTCCAAAGTTACAATTCTTTTAGTAATCACTTATATATGAGTGTTATTCCACGGTTATAAGGTGATGTTGTTGAATCAACATGAGTTGCCGCCAGACGACTACATCATGGAGCTCGCTCACAAGATCATTGAAGAGGCACAAAATCAAGGGATCATTCTTCGCTTGATTGGATCAACGGCTTTTCGCACTCATTGTCCCGCACATTTGAAGGAGTTTGAGAAGATGGCTAGGAAGCTGACAGATATAGATACAATCACATACTCATCTGTTTCTGGCGCTGACATTGAGAGCCTTTTTACTAGTTTGGGCTTAAAAGAGATTCAGCACATGGTGTGGCATGCTACCACACGAAGGATATTCTATGACGAACATGGACTACATATAGATGTGTTCTATGACAAGCTTGACTACTGCCACACTATTGACTTCAAAAAACGATTGGAACTAGATTACCCCACAATACCACTGGCAGAAATGCTCTTGGAAAAGATGCAGATCGTTGAGATAAATGAAAAGGACCTCAAAGACTCAGTGATACTTCTGACTGAACATGCGATTGGAGATTCTGATGACGAACAAATTAATGGGCGCTATATCAGCCAATTGCTTTCTGGCGATTGGGGGTTTTACTACACAGTTAAAACTAATCTTGAAAAAGTCAAGAGATACAGTGAAGGAAGCGAGCTCCCTGAAAATGAGGTTTCAGCTGTACGTAAGAGAATCGATGAACTCACAGCGATGATTGATACCACTCCGAAATCTAGAGGTTGGAAACTGCGTGCTAGGATCGGAATCAAGAAAAAGTGGTATAAGGACGTTGGCGACATAGAACGCTGAAACTCAATTGGTGGACGTTATTTCGAAATCCTTTCGGAAATCTTAATAGAGAGTTGGAACTTATCCACATACAAGGATGGTTTTTAGATGGCAATACAATTTGGTAAAGCTTACTATTCTCAGGTTGTTAGCTTTGACAATCCTCCAAGAATTCTCTTTGGATGGGGTGCGATTGATAGATTGGCTGAGGAAGCCAGTTCATTGGGGTCGAAGGAGCCCCTACTAGTGACAGACGAAAACATTGAAAGAACTCAGTCTTTTGCTTCCGTCAAAGCATCACTTAAGAAACTAGATGTCGACATAGAAGAGTATGTGCTGGAGGTCGGGGAACCAACCATCGACAAAGCCCAGATTGCAGTGAATCATGCAAGAGAGAAGGAGTATGATTTGGTTGTTGGAGTCGGTGGTGGCAGTGTGTTGGACGTTTCCAAGTTAATTGCGGCACTAATCTGTAATCCCGGCGATGTCGAGCCCTACATAGATCCTATGACTGACAGGTTCAGCAAAGGATCAATACCAAAGATACTGATTCCCACAACATCAGGTACAGGGAGTGAGGTATCTCCACTTTCAGTGGTCGTGAGGGGCGGACTAAAAGACTTGGCTATCAGTAAAAGTCTTCTTGCAGATGTCGCGCTCTTGGATCCGGAGCTCACAATTTCCTGTCCACCAAGTGTAACAGCTAGCTCTGGAATGGATTCACTTGCGCACCTACTGGAAGGATTGATGGGACGCGAATCAATGCCCATATCAGATGCGATAGGATTTGAAGGTACAATTCTGGCTACAAATGCACTTGTTAAGGCATTTGAAGAACCTACCAACAAGGAAGCGCGAATAGACATGGCTCTTGCTTCGCTGATGGGTGGTTGGATGATGTGTTTCCCTTGGGCTGCAGCCCTTACTATTGGACACTGCATCGCTGAAACAGTTGGACCGAAATATGGAATTCCGCATGGTACAATTTGTGCTACAGTACTCCCCTATGTGGTTGTCTATAACGCGGAGGAGATTCCGAAAAGAATCAAGAGAATTGCACATGCAATGGCAGTTGAAACAACGGAAGACGCTCATGAAAATGGTCGGCGTGTAGCAGAGAAGCTTCTTTCTATGATGGAGAGAATGAATGTTCCAACAACCTTGGAATTGCTAGGAGTACCTCATGAAGACTTGAACAAGCTCGCTAAACTCATAGTTGATGAAAGACAACAAGATTATGATTTGGAGACTTTCAATCCTAAGAAACTGACCTATGACAATGTCAAGGAACTAATGAAGAATATGGGCGATGGACATCTTTAGATAATACTTGTCTGTGACTCCATGACCAAGGTCCAGACAATCCCGAGTTGATAGGATTCTCTGAATTCATTTCTGGCTCAAATATTGTCGTCTAGATTCTGCCCATATCCATGTTCGTGGTTCCAAGCTGTCATCCTGAAACAAATTGATAGCCAAGTAGCTTCTCATCAGCGAGTGTAACAATGACTCCTCGCAACACTCCTTCCCCATACTCACTTCCAGGATTGAAGGCATGAGTGTGACCAAACTGCTGATACCCTCTAGATTCATGAATATGACCTGTGAGCAAGCATAGCGGCTGATACTTGTCGATTGAATCACGAACAGCTGAGCTACCTACTCCCTCATGAATAGGGGAGCCAGCTTTTGTCACTGGAATTGGTGGGTATACAGATGTGTCAAGTCTCACTGCAGTGTCAAGACCAGAATCGAGTGGAGGGGCATGAAAGTTGAATACTGCGTTCGGCATATCCTCAATCTTGGAAGCCATTTTATTAATCATCTCAGATAGTTCTTCTTCTGTTACCTCTCTAGGTGTTTCCCAAGGAGTAGGATTGGAAAAGCCCAGACTAGCCATTTCGTGAATGCCGTCTATGTATACAACCTCGCCATCTGGATTCTCAATGTTTGGATACTCGACCTTGCAAATCTCGTCGATTACCTCCTGTGAATCATCATTGCCACCGGTGACAAAGAGCTTAACATCTTTCCCTCGAAGTCTCTCATTGGCTAATGCTAACCAATTCTTCATTGTATCAACCATGAGTTGTCTGAACAACACATCAATGTCTTTTTCTTGAGCTTTGATTTCGTCAAGCTCTTGTCCTGTAAGTATATGGGGGTAGTATCCAAGATCTCCAATCTCTTTACGCAAAGCTAGAATCTCTTGCTCAGAATTAGCTTCTCGATTATATCCCATGATTCTTGTGGTGTACCTTCCATCGCCATGGTCTACGATTGGTACCACAACCTTTCCGGTTACATCACCTCCAAGAACCAAGACGTCAACCTTATAGAAATCAGCTGCATTCACGAACTTCTTCCAACAAGTTTCAGAACCGTGAATGTCCGTAGCGAAGAACACCCGGGTGAACTTCTTGCCCAACCTTATTTCACCATGGAAATTCTCTGCATGATTATATAAAAGCGTTTCTTCAAGCCTAGATGAATTACGATGTATGCGCCAGATTCTAGAAGAATTTTAGTTTAACAGAAATATTTTTGAATGGTATGCAATACTATATAGTACGAATGAATCAATTTCCCGCTCTAGATTCGAGGAGTTGATGTAATGAGATGTTCTCTGATATGGCATTTTGACACTTGCACTGGCTGCAGGATTTGCGAGTTGACTTGTTCACTAGTAAAGTTCGGAACCTTCAGACCAAATTCAGCACTTATAAGAATCACCCCTGGTGAACGACTAATTGCTCTTTCAGCGACAACTTGCAAGCAGTGCGAAAATCCATTCTGTGCACGAGTTTGTCCTGTTGGAGCAATTCTCCGTGATCAAGAAACCGGAATTGTTCATGTGGATTCTGAGAAGTGCAATGGCTGCAAGAAATGCGTTGAGTATTGTCCTGAAAATGCCATATGGATTGACAGCATTTCCAGAAAGGCAATCAAATGCGACATGTGTGGAGGGAGCCCCGAATGCGTCAGCTGGTGCCCCACGGGAGCTATTGAGGTGAAGTAGTTGAATAAGATGAATAGCGAAGGACCATATGCTGGAAAGATAGCAGTGGTGAATCTTAGTCTGAACAAGATAGATGAAAAAGATATCTCTGTTCAGGAGAGGAAGAAGTTCATAGGCGGTCTAGGGCTTGCTTCATGGATGTTATACAAGTATCTCAAACCAGGAATTGACCCACTCTCACCTGATAATGTTATTGTGTTCATGACTGGACCTCTTACAGGAACCTTAGCACCCTGCAATCGTTATGTTGTAACGACTAAATCTCCGCTCACTGGTGCTTTCCTTGATTCCTATGCTGGAGGTGACTTTGGACAGGAGTTGAAATATGCAGGATTCGACGGGATTGTTCTAATTGGTCGGGCATCGAAACCCAAGTATCTTTGGATACAGGATGGAATCATTGAACTTCTCGATGCTGCAATGATTTGGGGTAGAGATGTGTTTGAAACAGAAGAGATCCTGTTGAAGGAACATGGTCGAAGAACACGTGTTGCTGTAATAGGTCCTGCAGGGGAGAATCTTGTAAGATTTGCAAATATCGATTCATCACCTCATAGGCAAGCAGGGAGAGGTGGATCAGGTGCAGTTCTTGGATCAAAGAATGTTAAGGCAATTGCAGCAAGTGGAAGTTTCGGTGTGGGACTAAAGGATACTCGAAGCTTCTTGGAAACAGTCCGCGAATCCCACAAATTGATTGAAGAGAACGACATCCTTGCTAGTTATAGAAGCGGCGGAACAGTTTCCTCGTTGATGTTTGCAAGTGAAGAAGGATTGTTACCCACAAGAAACTTCCAAGATGGAGTTTTCGAAGGAGCCGAAGGATTATCGGATAGTGCCAATGCGGAGAGAATCTGGTTGCGACATTCAGCATGTTTCGCCTGTACGATTCACTGTAGCAAGATAGGCGCTATCCAGAGGGGCAAGTACGCTGGCACTGAATGTGATACAATCGAGTATGAAAGTCTGGCCCTTCTTGGTTCGAATTGCGGTAACTCTCGGTTAGAATCTGTTGCATATGCGTCCATTATGTGCGACAGACTCGGAATGGATACAATGTCTACTGGTGCTGTAATCGCCTTCACGATTGAAGCAATTGAAAAGGGAATCATTAGTAAGGATGAGTTTCCGAATGATGGTCCAAAGTATGGAGATGTAGATTCTCAACTTCCCATTATTGAGATGATTTCGACACGTTCCGGTATTGGCGACTTGCTCGCAGATGGTGTCAGATTAGCAACCCATAAGCTTGGTACAGAAGCTGAGGCCATTGGTGTTCATGTAAAGGGACTGGAATCACCAGCTTGGGGACCAAGAGGAATCCCCGGAATGGGGCTAGCACTCGCTACAGCTAATTGTGGTGGATCGCATGAGAGAGCGTGGACTGTAGGATATGAGATTGATGGTGAAGGACCAGAGGGAGAGAGCCTCGAGAGGACTGCACTCGACAAGAAGGCTAAGGTAGTTATCTGGGAGCAAGACATGATATCTGCCCTGTCTTGCTTGGTCGTGTGCGAGTTCCCACGTAACGCCTTAGACGCCACTGTATGGTCGAAACTCATACAGTCAGCGACGGGATGGGATGTAAGTCCAGAAGACCTCTTTAAAACTGGTGAGCGTGTTTGGAACCTCGGTCGAGTCCTGAATATCAGGGAGGGGCTGAATCGTTCTGACGACAGATTGCCAACCAGGTTCTCGGAACCATTACCATCAGGGCCCACTTCAGGTCATGCAATAACAAATGAGGACCTGAAGTCAATGCTCGATGACTATTATTCCCTAAGAGGTTGGTCTGAGGTAGGTGTACCTACCCCTAGGACACTGAGGCGCCTTTCCGTAGATGAACTAGTCAAAGAATTGGGTCGGTGACTAACATATGAATAATGCAATACCAGAAGATATTCAAAGAATACTCAAAGACAAGAATACCCCATCAATTCCTGTCCCACTAGACTACGATCAGGAGCTTGAGCTCATGTGGGGCAAAAAATGGGGGGCCCAATCTGAGATTGGTAAACTGAGGGAAGTTCTTGTGAACCCACCA
>JBHLPA010000068.1:0-2651 GCA_048939935.1 Promethearchaeota archaeon
AACAATATAACAATCATAGCAAGAAACGTCTTTCCTGAACCTGGGGGCATCTGAATCACCAAGTTTCCCTCAACATCTCCAATCTCTTGAACAAACTTTTCTTGGGCTGGGAGCAGACTGACGAAATTTTTGTGCTTCAAGAGTATCTTTGCAGCTCTTTGTACATCTGTACCAGTCCCCACAGGTCCACTTAGTCTACCAATTGCTGCCAATGCAAGTCTACCATCATGGGTGATCATGAAGCCTCTCTGTTTTCTTCCCCTGTCTCCGGTTGAAATTACAAAACCTGCACGAATTAGTTTGTTCATGGTTTCGTATATGGTTCCCCCTGACATCAGACTCTGTCGAAGGTCTTCATATGTTGCCTGTGTCTGAGACCTCTCTCCTTTCGATTTGGATGAGGGTTTGTTTATTCCATCTAGAGCCAACATCCCCTCAACAATACTGTCCCATCCATGGGTTGGAACAATCTCTCCTGTCTTGGGACTCAATACCTGTAGAATCTCAATAGCATAACGATTGCTGAGCGCTTTCAGTTGGTCTCTAATGTTGGAGAGGTCTTCATCCTCCTTCCTCCGAGTAGACATTACAATCACCACATCTTTGGGTTTGGGGTTGTGATAAAGGTTGGCTCCAGGTTATAATACTCGGTCTTTTCTTCGAACAACATCCCATTTTCATGAACTGAGGTGCCTAAATTGAGGTCTTTATTCAGAAGAAAACAAAACACTGACTCATCTGAGGAAAAGACAGTTCAAAGAACTTTACCAAGTCTCGGTCTATTTGGTCCAGTTTCAGAAGCAAGACAATCAAATCCGCAATACGAAATCAAGAGACTTGCCGAACTAGAGGAGATCTTCATCAGAACCAGAAAATTAGAGTCACTAGCTGATGTTCCCGAAATTGTAAATGAGATCCGGAATGGAAACATTGTCCTCCTAGACATCTCTAAACTAAATGATGGGAATGACCAAACACATCTTGAACTTCGTCGTATTATTGAACGAATCCGCGGAGAAACCCGAGGTTATCAGGCTGAAATTGCACTGGTGAATGATGACGCTATGATTGTGACCCCTTCATTCGTGAGCTTCTAAGAAACTATTTCAATTTCACAGTTTCAGTTACCACTGGTGCTCTAGTTTCCACATTCAATGCCTTATGGATAGTCGATGCTAGTCCGATTGTCTTACTAGCCTCTCCGTGGGCTACCAATATCCGTTCAGGAACAGGATTGACTCTCTTGACAAAGTTCAGAATTTGTTTTCTATCCGAGTGACCAGAGAATCCTTCTACTGTGGTGACCTCCATATTCACAGGAACAACGGTGGTCTGCCCTTCGCGGTTTCTCATGTTCACTTCTTTCCATCCTTTCTGGATACGTCTACCCAGCGTGCCTTCGCCTTGGTAGCTTACGAAACAGAGCATGTTTTTCTCATCTGGGGCAAGAAGTCTCAAGTAGTCCACACTCGGTCCTCCAGCAAGCATACCAGAAGTTGCCATGATGATACAAGGTTCAGCCTCCACAATCTCCTCTCGCTGGTCTGGATTGTCGACCTGTACGAATATCTCTGAGAGGAATGGATTCACTCCTTGGTGAAAGATCATCTCCCTGATCTTTTTGCTAAGTGCTTCTGGGTGAGTAGTATGGATTGCAGTAGCAGCTGCGATCATTCCCTCAATGTAGACTGGGACCTTCGGGATTCGACCTTTTGTGGCAAGGTCTTCAATGACAAGCATAATCTCTTGTGCTCTGCCTACAGCAAGGACTGGAATGAGTACTTTCCCACCTCTTTCTAACGTTCTTTTCAGGATAGATGCAAACTTTCGTTCTACCTCTTGTCTAGGTGGCATCTTGTCTGTCGGGTGGCCGTATGTACTTTCAATGATGAGGGTTTCCAATCTCGGGAATGTGAAGGTTGCTGGTTCCAGCAGTCGTGTTCTACCAAACTTGAAGTCACCAGTATATGCCATATTGTACTGCCCATCTCCTATGTGGAAGTGGACTATGGCTGACCCGAGGATGTGTCCTGCGTTGTGAAGTGTTAGTCTGACATCCGGCGCGATGTCGGTCACTTCTCCGTAGCTGAGAGGTATTGTGTGAAGAATTGATTCCTTTACATCACGGTCTCTGTACGGTCTGAGCTTCCCTTCTCTCTCTGCAACGTCCAGATAGTCAAGCTGGAGAAGTGTTGCAAGATTGAGAGTAGGTTGGGTCATGTAGACCGGGCCTCGGTATCCATACTTGAAGAGAAATGGGACCATTCCACAGTGATCCAAGTGGGCATGCGTGATGACCACTGCATCAAGGTTTTCAACACTGAATTCAGGCATATCCAGTCTTGGAAAAGCTTTGGTAGGTGTACCGACATTTACACCACACTCAATCAGAATATTGCTCTCAGAGGTCTGCAGGAACATACACTGTCTTCCTACTTCTCTGAATCCTCCCATTGCAGTTAGTCTAATCCACCCGTTGTTTACGAGTGTTGGCCTGTGAATTCTCCTTCCAATCTCGCGGAATGATTTGTTTCGAGTTGCTGCTTCTGATTGGATGATATAACGGATTTGTTTGATGAGTTTGCTCTCAATGGGTGGAGTGCGCATTACATTTGGTCGCCAAAATGTCTGTCTTGTAATCTCTCTGAGCG
>JBHLPA010000068.1:2661-9527 GCA_048939935.1 Promethearchaeota archaeon
GAGCGTAGAACCACTACGACCTATGACCAGTCCAGGTTTCTGGGCTTCGATGATGACCTCTCCTCTTGAGATATCAAAGTCAATAGAGGTTATTTCAGCCTCTTTAGGGACAAGCTCCCTTACTGCTTTTTCAGCTTCTTCGTGGCCGAGTCGGACTTCTGGTGCTGACCTGACTACAATCCGTTTCCTCATCTTGCGTGCTAACGCCTTGATCTTATCACCGTCATCAAGTAGAATCTTTGGTGCCTTTGAATAGATGGCTATCTCTGGACCTTCATACTCCACTGAGCTAATTGCGGCTGAGCGAGGTAATGATTTCTTTACTACCTCTCTAATATCAACATATTCTTCCTCATCACTGGGCTGCATGGATAGTCATCACAATCCTTGGCCTATCAATTCCCCATTTGGCCTTAGTCTGACCTGACACTCTTGTGTTGGACAGACCTAGGCGAGATTATCTCGCCAGATGTTCAACAAACCTAGTCACTACTGCCCTTTCCAGATCTTATGGATAGTTTCTTTGTCTAACTCCTGGTACCCACTCTTGTCAATGACACTGACAAGAATATTATTACCAGTGGCTGCATCTCTTTCGATTGCAGCTGCGATGGATTGTACCGCTAGTTCAATTGCCTTCTTTTTAGGCAAGTCATCCTTGTAGCCGGCTTCTAAAACACCAAGTGCCACAGGTGAGCCTGACCCATTTGCAACATACTTATCCGGTAACACACTGCCAACAAAGTCTGTATAGAAGACTTGAGGACCGTCGTCATCAAATCCTCCCACAAGAGATCCTAGCATGTAGAGTCCTCGTCCCTGAAACATAATGTTGCTTAGAAGACGTGTCAGGGCTTTGACCCGGATAGGTCGGCCCCTCTGGATTTCGAAGAGTTTGGCCTCAGCTCTGAGAAGGTCCATTATTGCCTGAGCATCAGCAACAGATCCTGCGATTGTTGCACCAATACGGTCTGTGATTTTGTAAATCTTCTTGGCTGTCTTGTTTGCAATCAAGTAACCCATGGTGGCTCTCTGATCACTTGCCAAAACAACGCAGTCCTTGGCAATTAGACCAATTGTTGTTGTTCCAGTCTTCAATTCGGCCGGGGGTTGTGTATTATGTTCCATGTCAATTAACTCCGTAAGGAGATGAAATCTAGAGAACTAGTGACAGACTCTCGTCCGGTTTATGCCATTTTAAGGTTTTCTCAGTGACCATCGACCTGCTTATTCGTATACAATCATGTAGTATTCTCTTCTGGACGGTCAAATGTAACTACAAGCTTCACCTGTTTTGCATCTGGAATCACTTTCAATGCATCTGCAGCAATACCGATTTCTGCATACTGAACATCTTGGATGTATCTTGTTCTCCATGGCATCTCAATTGAAACCACTTTCTTTGTGATGGCAAAGTTGAACTCATCATCTGGTATTCCGGGCATTCTTCTCTTCACTACAGCCTTCAACTTGTCCAGCGGATCTGAAATGATATCTCTGATAGTTACATCGAATTCTAGTACTCTACCAGCAAGAGGACTGTTGAAATCCACTCTGACCTGGCGACCAAATACTGCAGTGACTATTCCACGTTCATTCCCAAAGGTGATTGTTTCGCCCTTTGCAGGTCTCACTTTATGCTTTGCTAGTTTGGTCTTAGCTATCATCTTGATTTTTCTTGGATCTTTCTCACCAGCACCCTTCTCAGGCGGAATCTCCACTGTTTTCGAATCACCCACCTTCAAACCAATGAGTTCCTCTTCAAGTGCTGCAAGCAACCAGTTCCAACCTATTGCAACCAACATTGGTTCGTATCTATCACCCTCTTTGTATATGCCTGATTCCTTGGCAACCGCTTCCATTGTGGTGTCAAACACAATTCCATCGTCCTTTGTTGTTGCACTATAGTCAATCAGGATCACACTCTTCTCTCCTACCACAGTTTCAGCTTTGACTGCTTTCTTTTTCGTAGTCTTCTTAGCTGGTTTTTTCGCCGTGGTTTTCTTTGCAGATTTCTTCTTTGATTTGGCTGCTTTCTTCTTTTCCGACATCTCTGGTTCCCTCTCGAGACTCCAAGAACGCTTCTAACGGCCTCTTTCAGAGTTTCATAAAACAGTTTCCTTGTAGTCTTTCTAGAAGATTCCTCTCAGTACTTGTATCTTTTCAAAGAACAAAGACGCCTCTGAAACAATTCCAACACTCAAACCAGAGTCAATCATTGTCTGTTGAATCGAGTCTATATTGGCAAGACTTGAAACCACCACATAGACTCTGCCATTTTTCAATAAGTGTTCCACTGCCTGTCGAATGAACCGCTGAGTAGTTTCAGTACCTGTTTCGCCTCCCACTAAGGCTTGGTCCAAATCAGTGTGAGTCTCATCCTGTGGCAAATATGGTGGATTGAATACAATCAACGAAAACTTGACCGATGGTGATAGGGCACTCAGCAGGTCTGCTTCGATGACATGACATCTATGAGAAATATGGTTTCTTCTTAGATTCTCCTTGGTGTTTCGTACTGCATCAAATGAACTATCAAGACACACAACTCTCTCGATTTGTCCAGCTACACTAACAGAGATGACTCCTGTTCCACACCCCACCTCAAGAAACGTGTCTTCTTTTCTAATATCAAGTGAATCAAGAAGCAGATAAGTGTCCTCCGAGGGTGGATATACTCCTGAGAATATTGTAATCTCCGGTCGCTCATTGTCCATCATACTCACTCTCTAGGACCTGCTATAATACCCTCATCAACAAACATAAGCAAGGCATCACTTATTGCTACGAGGTTGTCCAGACTCATTGAACGAAGCCTCTCTTTACCCGACAAGGTTCCCTCTAGATGTTGTAATAAGCTATCTGAAATGCCTTTCTCGACACCCAGATTCCTGAACCAGATCTGTAATGCTTTCCTCAAGGTTCTGTTTGGATATGGATAGATACCCCCAATCATCCAATGAAAGATTCTATCATTCTTTGCGAAAGGACCTTTACTTCGTGGGGTCATTCGAACCACGGTTGAATCAACAGCTGGGACTGGATAGAACAGATTTGCTGGCACTTCTAGCACCGAATCCACATCAGCATAGTATTGTACATTTATAGAGAGCCTAGAGTATCCAGGAGTCCCGGGAAGGGCAACTAGTCGAGAAGCAAACTCCTTTTGATACATCAGTATCGCGGTTTCGAACTGGATATCATTCAATATTCTGAATGTGATGTCTGAGGATATGCTATACGGGAGGTTGGCTACAACCTTGTTAACTTCAGGGAGATCTACTGTGAGAGCATTTCCCTCGATGATGTTAACATTACTGAAGTCCTTCAGAGTATCTCTAAGGGCTTTCACCAAACCAGGATCAAGTTCAACTACATATACATGCTGAGCTTTTTCTGCTATCCATTGTGTTAGTATTCCAAGACCTCCGCCTATTTCAAGAACTTTATCTTCTTCAGTTAGGTTGGCTAGACTGACAATATCTCTTGCTATACTCTGACTGAAGAGAAAGCTTTGACCATGCTTCTTCTTGGGTTTCACATTGTATCTGTTGAGAAGCTTGCGAATATCTTTTGACAGAGCACTCACCTACGTTATGCTCATTTTAACGCCTATGTTGCCGATCTCTATGGTTCTGCTCATCATCTTCACGCTTTGGTGGTCTGACAAACAACCACCTTTTGACATCCTCTTTGAGTTCATCAATTATTCGAGCTGTGATGACCTTCTTTGGATTCTGAAGCTTTGTGCGAGCAGCAATATCTTCGAAGCTCTTGAAGGGGTCACGTTTTCGCTCCTCCAGAATTGCCCACATGAGGGTCTGTCCAATCCCCGGCAAAAGTTGTAGTGAATGCATTCTGGTGGTTATTGGACTAGCTTCGTTGAAGAACTGCACAAATTTGTGCTCATGTTTCGTCACAATAATCTCGATAACTAGAGCAAGCTCTGTAACACTTTCAGGGACAAGGTCCTCATAGAAGATTCTTCTCTTAACATGGTCTATCTTGCTAGGTGAATTACGGTCAATAGAAACACGTTCTTGGGGATGTAGTGTTGCTCCTCTCTGAGGTATCATCTCAAGAAGTGTAAAATGAGCCTCTCCAATACCCTGTACTAATGTTTCTCCACGAGGCCGCGAATCTCTCAGGAACTCTTTCGGAGGGACAACTGACAGGACATACGCATGAGTCTCAAACATCCTGTTTTGTGGTCCTTCCATCTATTGACACTCCTATCGCTATAAGGGCACATTGAGATAGTGATTGTCTTGATTGGATAAAAACTAATCGGACTGAGAAACACTTTGCGTCATTTTAATTAAGACCTGTTCTTAATCACAAGGTCTACAATCTCAATCATTTGTTCTTCTGAAAGACTGGATGATTTGGTATCGAGGATGCTCTTTAGCTCTTCAGTCGTGATTGGAGCGATATTTACTATCTGAACCGCTTGTGCTCTAGTGATTTCATAATTCTTGATCAACCGCTCAACAAGCTTGGTTGCCACTGCAGGAGCCATTTTTGAGAAAGTGTTTGCATGCTCAAGTGTTATGGATTGCTGGAATGAGAGTTCTCCCTCTTTTGCTCTCTGAGAAAGAAGTTTCTTGACCTGTGGGAGAGTTATTTCTTCCTCGCTGATAATCTCCTTTGGCATTTTATTACTCAACCTCTACTAGGTTGGAGGTGTTCGCGTCTAATTATAAGCGTCTTTGTTGCGTTCCCAAGACCTACATCAACAACAACCGCTCGCCCTCGCAACCCTGTGACTACACCAGTTCTGCCGTGATACCTGCGATGAGGCATTCCTTTATGAAACCCAGAATCGATTACTATGTCTACACTTTGACCTACTTGATAGTCAATTAGAACCTTACTTGGTGAGCTAAGTCCGCGTTGTCGAATTCTCTTACTCATCAAGCTACGGGTTCGTGCTCTGTAGCCATGACTCTTTTTGACCATAAGGTATCACATGCTTTGGTTTTGTAACTCGAAATGAAGTAATTCTGCAGAACCAACACCCGAGTTCCAGCAAGACCTCTTGGGTCAACACTTAAGGATTTCGCAACAGCTATGACTGATTTCTTCCGCCATAGACTGCTGTCACATCCAGCCTCTTGCAGATACATCCAACTCCCAGTTCACTGGCAAGTGAAGGAGTTGTTCGACCATCATCTCCTGATACTAACTCCTTGACATAGGTGCCGCCCTGAACCTTGAAGAAAGCCTCAATACTGCCATCTTTCAACATTTTCAACCGGACATCATGAACCAGTTTTTTACGAACAAGATCGCTTCTCCGGTGTGAAACTCGATTTGGTGTCCGTTGCTCAATCTCACATCCTGAAAGCTGTTTTTCGGCCCTCCTTAAATCATCCACACTTACCGGACTCTCAGGTTGGACCAGTGCTAAATATTCCTTGATATTCGTAGATGCATTCTCTTTCAGTCTTTGTGAGTGCTCTCTAGTGGTTATTTTCAGGTCTTGAACCTTGATACGTTTCTTTGCTTCCTTGTTTATTCTCTTCATTAAAACGGTCAAATCCGGAGTTCTGATTTTCGGCTCGGATATTTCGACAACGAAAGGTCGTCCATTTCCAAGCATGAGTACATCCACATCTTCTCTTCCGGCTGCATGAAGCTTGAACTTGGTCCCTTTCAACAATCTTTGTGCGACAATTCCAATATACTCTGATATAGAGTCAGGATACCTTCGTCCCGTTCCATTGCATTCTCTACATCCTTTGCCCTTACATTCCTTGCAGTCCCATCTGCTCTGTGGGATTCCTCGTTTCAGTTTTTGGTATCTTCCATATATGAAAACGGGATTAATCTGTAATCCAACGTTATTCTTGATCATATCATATAGAATTACCAAATGAGGTCGTTCGAATTCAACTTCCTTTTCCAGCAAACTCTGAAGATGTTTTCCAAGTTCTCTACTAAAGTCGGATTTCAGTGCTTCTGCATATAGAAGACCATGTTTGGCCCTGAGGTCGTCTTGTCTATCATCAAGCAATGGGATAGAAATAGTCCCAACTAGGAAATTATCAAACTCAATATCCTTGACAAGTTTCATTGCCTCCATAGCCACTTCATCTATTCTATCGAAGACTGATTTTCCATCGTATGAACAGAGATGGCACTGTGTGCTTTCACTATATTCAATGGAATTTTTCTCTGCAACTCGCTGGGCTGGTGGGAACATCCCATGACTTGCTAATAGACTAATAACCTTCTTTCCACTCTCTGGGTTTTCCGACTTCAATTCATTATCAGCCATCATTGAGAGAGTGAGTTTCACCGCTTGTCCTCTCTCGATATTAGTTGTACCAGAACCTAACCACGCAAATTGTCGACCAAGACATCTATCACAAATGGTATGCTGTTCAAGCATCCTCACTGCTGTGTCCAATACATCGTTTTGGACCATCTCTGACATATGTCTTGACCTCCTGCAGTCTGAGATTTTTTAGTTCATAAAGCTAGAGGAATGGATTGATGTATCTTACAGCCTTCAGGCCCAACAAGAATGTACGTGGATTTGCGATGAGTTTTCGAATCACTTGACCTTGAAGATCCATATCTCCATCTTTTCGTATGATATTGAGAAGTCCAAGATCGTCTGCATCTCGAACCACAGAATCAATGCCTTTGTCGGCCAGAGATGTGAGGACCTTCTGGGTGTAGAACATTGCCTTGAGTTCCTGATAGTATCTGGATTTGCATGTTTTGTCATACCGCGATAGCATCTGTCGTGAGGTGTCATTTGCCTGAAGTGCATCATTGATTGTTTCTCCAGCTATCCTCGCAGTTAATCCCCCAATGATCACACCCCCACCTGTTGTGGCTTTCACCATGCCTGCTGT
>JBHLPA010000069.1:0-9473 GCA_048939935.1 Promethearchaeota archaeon
AGAGGATTCAGAAAGAGAGACTAGTTCGTCAGTCGAAAAGCAGAATTCAGGATTAGAAAAGGAATTAGAAGAAGAGTAATGGCTGAGTATGTGTCCTCAATAACTCACTTTGAGAATCGGCACCTAGCATATTACCTTGAATGTAGGTCCACCAAGATTTCCTTTTATGAGCCGAGGAGAAATAAGGACAGATTCTTGAAGGATGTGATTTCCTAAATTCTGCGGAATTTTCGCGATTCTATGGTGACAGGAATGATAATTTTATTAAAATTCGTCTTTAAGTAAAAAATAGTTTGCAGGTTCCTGCGTATTAGGCTTTCAAGATGGCGATACTCTGCACATTCCTGAAAATAAAAACAAAAAAGAAGGGATGAATTCCCAAAACTCTTAGTGATGGGAATCGTCTCTCGAGAGAATCTGCCACATGATGTATACTGCAACAATGAACACGAGGAGTTCCGTAAGACCGCCAAGCGCCATAAGGAATCCATTGACATTTTGCGTCAAATATCGCCTTCTGTATATCCCTTAGAATGTAATAATATAAAGTGAGAGTTTTAGGATATTTCAATAGGATCTTTCAACCACATAGACTCATCACAAGAAGGAATCAAGAGTTGATTGACTGGTTTCCGAAACCTTCAACATCCGATCGAGCTTCGCCTGTTGTTTTGGATTTATTTTCTTTAGCAAAGAAAGCATTTGAAAAGCATTCAAAGGGGCATTACCTGCGAAGTGGTTGTTGAAATAACCGAAGGTGGTTTCGACGGATGCCGTGAGCTGCTCAAGACGAGGAACCCAAGGTTCAAGCTCTTCAACCGAGTATCTATAATTAAACCATGGATTTTTTCCATGACCATGCCAGCGAACATATGAAAAATCGGATGTTATTCTAAGATCGATGGGTAGCTTCGGCTCATCAACAATTACATTGGCAATCCCATAATCTTCCAGTAGATTGTATACCTTACTAGTCAACCAAGATTGGTCTCGAAATTCTATTGCATACCTAAATTAATAATCCCAGAATGAGAGGAAAGTTTCAAGTTCACCCATTGTTGAAATGTCCCAAGGAGGTAATTGAATCAAGAGCACGGGGATTCTATTGCGAATTGGTTCAAGTAGTCGGAAAAACTCAGTTAAAGTTTCACTACCAACACCGGGAAGATTGAGGCGAGTATCGTGTGTCACTTTCTTGGGGAGTTTTGCACTGAAAAAGACGTCTTCATCGAGAGTTGATAGGTGTTTGATGAACTTGGGTCTTGGTAGTGCATAAAAGGTGGAGTTGATTTCAGCTGTCTGAAAATACTTGAGATATTGGTTAAGCATAGATCCTTTAGAGGAGTAGAATATACCTGACCAGTCCTTATCGTAGGACCATCCGCTTGTACCTATATGAAGACCTTTTCGCATATCACTCATCAATCTATAGACCATAGGCAACTATCTGTCTTCCGGATTCTATTATCCTTATGATGAAATTCATAAGAAGGTGGAGTGAAGCTCTAAGTGTGAAAGCAATGCATGCAGAGAATGTGAAGGCAGAATTCAATAACCTTGAGATTCACATGGGTTCTTTCAAAGACCACAAGTTCAAACTCAAGTGCAATGTGACATATCATGACCAGCTGTTGATAATGGAGGGGGAAAAGAGAACTGCTACAATGCACGCTCGTAATATCGGGAATGTCCATCTTGAGAAGAAAGCAATCAGGATTGCAGGACTGAACTTTGAAATCAAAGAGGGCGAAGAAGTGAGTGTTGCCAGTGGTTCAGTCCGACTTGAGTTGGGTAACAACGCCGAAGCTTGGTATAAGGAGCTTTGGGGATAAACCAAGAACTTTAAACGGATACAGCTCTGAACCGAAAAGGCAACTCCTGGGGGTTTTGCTATGTCTGAAAAGATTGAGTTCATAGAGCTGAGGTTCACCGACCTGCTTGGTAAAATGAAGGCAATGGTTGTTCCCTGCGCGCCAGCAGAAACTATAGAAGAGATTGCTAAGGACCCTGCTTTGAAAAACGGTACTAGCTGCGACGGAAGTTCCGTCACAGGTTTGGCTAAAGTTGAGTCATCTGATCTTCGCTTGGACCCGGATCCGACTACATTAATTGAACTGCCTATTGTTGCACAGCGTACTGCGGCTGCAATGTGCTATATCAGAGAGAAGTTTGTGCATGGTAATAGTACTGGATTCTTCTCACTAGATACTCGCGGGCGTCTGCATAAGATAAGTGAGGAACTTCTTCCCGGGAAGATGCAGCTTAAGATAAAAGTTGAACCTGAGTTTCATTTTATCACACCTGATGGCGAACCTTTCGATGATGCAGGTTATGCTGATACATATCCACAAAGCCCGGGAATGGACATGTTAATAGAACTGGCAGCAACATTACGAACTGTGGGTATAAAGCCGCGGGTCATTCATCATGAAGTTGGTGAGTCACAGCAAGAGATAGAGTTGGATTTTGACAATGCAACAAAGATGGCGGATAATTTACTATTATTCAAGAGTCTAGCAAGAACGATCTCTAGGAATCAAGGACTTGATGTGACCTTTATGCCAAAACCCTTTGAAGGTGCAGCTGGAAATGGCCTTCACTGTCATCTGCAGCTCTGGGATGGTGATAAGAACCTGTTCGGTGTGGATGGAGGGTCCGAACTATCCGATATAGCAAAGATGTTTGTTGCGGGTATCTTGGAACACGCACCCGCTATTACAGCGATTGCTAATCCCAGTGTTAACTCCTACAAACGACTAGTTCCACACCATGAAGCTCCAGTCTACATCACATGGGGAATAAAGAACAGAACAGCATTGATTCGCGTTCCATTGTTTGGTTCTGGAGAAAAGGCAGCCATAGAACTTAGGTCAGCAGACTCTATGGCTAATCCATATCTGCTCTTCACAGCGATTATTGCTGCAGGGATGGATGGTGTAAACAGAAAACTCAAACCACCAGATCCAAGAAGCGAGGATATCTTCCATCTTAGTATAGAGGAGAGAAATAAACTCGGAATAAAGATGCTCCCAGCCACTCTAGAAGATGCGTTGGATAGTCTTGAAGCAGATAGTGTGATTTGCGAGGCAATTGGGAAAGACATCTTGGAGATCTTTGTAAAACTCAAACGAGTAGAATGGCGAGAGTACACAAGCCAGATTGTGACGGACTGGGAATGGGAAAAGTATGAAGACAATTAGCCATCTTTGAAGAATCTTGATAGTCTATCAAAAGCTTCGTCCACAGCCTCTGGAGTCAAAGGTCCAATCGAAATCCGGATATGACCTTCACCCGCATCTCCAAAGATGGATCCTGGTAGTACTAGTGTTGCTGTTGATTGAAGTATGTCCATAACGAGCTTTCGTGATTCTGTGCATCCTTTAACACGAGGAAACAGATAGAATGTACCTTTAGTGTGTACTTCTTCAAGAGCATCTATCTCTCGCAATCGTAAATACGCTAAATCTCTGAGTAATCCCAATCGCCTTAGTTCGTTCTCAACACTATCTAAACCTTTTTTCAGTATCTCTAACGCTAGAAACTGTCCAGCTGTAGGTGCGCATATCGTTACAGTATCCTGAACTTTAAGAAACTCCGTAATGAACTCAGAAGGCCCAATAGTGAAACCTACTCGCCAACCACCCATCCCGAAATCTTTTGAAAAACTACCGAGAGTGATTACATGATTCCCAGCATCTCTTCGAGACCTAGGACTATAGTGTTTAGCATCATCAAAGACCATGCGCGAGTATGTTTCATCTGAGATAAGCATGATATCATTCTGGATACAAAGGTCAACAACACTATCGAGGGTTTTTTTCTCATAAACCGCACCAGTTGGATTATTAGGAGTAACCATGAAAATGGCTTTGGTCTTCCTGTCTATTGCAGCCTCGATATCTTCAAATCGGGGGTGAAACATATCATCAACAGGGACCTCTTTTACCTCAGCTCCCGTAAGTTTGACGGCCATTACTGAATTGAAATAGTAAGGTGATGGCATGATTACATTTTCGCCGGGTCCAACTAGTGTCAAAACTGTACCTGCGAAGGCATTGTTTGCACCAGCTGTAATTACGATCTCGTCTTGGGGATTCGCATCAATTCCAGATTGTTGACGGAGATAAAGTGCCAACTCTTCACGTAACTCCAAAAGACCCTCATCTGGTGTATACACATGT
The DNA here is from genome assembly GCA_048939935.1 of Promethearchaeota archaeon. Lineage (GTDB taxonomy): Archaea > Asgardarchaeota > Thorarchaeia > Thorarchaeales > Thorarchaeaceae > SMTZ1-45. The sequence continues at coordinate 4,182 of JBHLPA010000069.1, forward strand.
GTAGCAGGGTGAGATAATCTATCCTTTAAAATCGATAGTACATCCTCAGGTGGAATGTGACCGGGTAAGCCTTGACCCAGATTCAAGAAAGCCGGGGACTTGATGATCCTCTTCGCGGCTTCTGTAAGCTTCACAATAGGAGGCGGCATTATATTATCAGTTCGATATTTCATTGAGTACACCAAGGTAAAGAGAGGTTCTGGAGTGTATCAAGTGAGTTCGTCAACGTCACAAAATCCACGCCGAATCTCAATAGGAGTTAAGTATGATATAACATTACCTCCACGAAATTTCAAGCTCAGCAATCGTTATATCGCGGATGTCAAGGCGATTCAATGTGGTCCCCATGAATAATATAGCTGAAGGAAGAAAAGAGGTGCAGAAAGCCGCAGGATGGTCAGTTCTTGCTGCTGCATTTCTAACAATTCTGAAGCTAGTGATTGGGTATCTTACAAACTCTCTTGGAATCCTCTCTGAAGGAATTCACAGCGGTCTCGATTTTGCGGCTGCAGGAATTACTCTTATTGCTGTGAGAAGAGCCTCAAAAGCTCCTGACGAAGACCATCTTTATGGACATGGAAAAATAGAGAATTTTGCTGCCTTGGCTGAAACAATCATCCTTTGGTTTACATCGGTGTGGATTATACTTGAGGCGGTTCACAGAATCGACATTCAGGACTGGGCTCAAGCATCAATTTGGGGCATCGTCATTATGGTTGTCGGCGTTGTGGTCACATTTGTACAGAGCAGAATCCTATATCGAACTGCTGAGAAACATGGTAGTCAGGCCCTCGAAGCAGATGCACTTCATTTCAGAACGGATATGATCAGCTCAGTGGTAGTATTGCTAGGATTGGGATTTGTTTGGATTGATATTCCAATTGCAGATCCAATTGCAGCAATTGGTGTTGCAATAATCATCTTCATAGTTTCTGCAAGACTTGGCAAACGAACTTTCGATGCACTAACCGATAGGGCACCACACGGATTACAAAATGAAATCTTAGAGAAAGTGTCAGAAGTCGGTGGAGTTGTGAAATGCACACGGGTTCGTGTGAGACATTCAGGACCTGAATTATTTGTTGATATAGTTGTCACAGTGGATGAGAACATAGCAGCATCTGAAGCACATAGTATTGCTGAATCAATAGAGCAGAAACTTGTTGAACTAGCACCCAGGGTAGACGTTGTAGTTCATATCGAACCTGATGAAGGGGATATCACTCAATTTTCAAAAATGGACATTTATGACCTGATGCAAATTACAGCCCGTAGAATATCAGAAGTGAATTCTGTCCACAATATTCGAGTATTCGAGATATCAGACTATATTGACATAGCTGCGGATTTGGAAATGTCAGTAAATCTGACACTTGAGGAAGCTCATTCGGTGTCTGAAAGATATGAAGAGCGATTAAGAGAAATCGTTGGTAATCGTATTAATTCTGTGACGCTTCATCTTGAAACAGCTTTGACAAAAGAACGGGCAAAAGATGTAACATTAGAAGCATCTGACATTATCGAAACAGTCAGAGAGATCGTTTCCCAATTTTCGCCCAAAGTCAACTATAAGGAGGCAAAGATACGCCAAGAACAAGATGGGATTTCTGTCCTGTTGGATTGCGCAATTCCCGGAGAAAAAACTCTCACGGAAAGCCATGAGATTGCCGAGGAGATAGAAAAGAGAATTCTCGAACGACTGAAAGCCATCAAGTCAGTATTTGTTCATTTTGAACCGTTATGACCCAAGCTTAATATTCAACTAAGATTGAAGGAACATTGAGGTTCTTAGCGATGGATGAAGATTGCGCAGTAAAGATACTTGGTGCTCCAGAAGCTCAAATAATTCAGACTAAAGAGATTGAGATGGAAGAGCCTTTGCTTGTTTGTTGTTTCCCCTCAGCAGGCGTGGTGGGAACAATAGCAGCTAACACTCTTATTGAGAAGTTCCAGATGGATGAGATTGCCCACGTCAGGTCAAGGTACATGCCTTCTGCGGCAGTCTTTTTAGATGGTCGCTTACGACATCCCTTCAGAATCTATGGGCATAAGGGCAAGAAGCTCCTTGTTGTAACTGCAGAATTGCCAGTAGCGGAGGATGGACTCTATCCTGTAAGCTCTGCACTTCTAGACTGGGGAGCATCCTTGGGAGTCAAGGAATGTGTCATACTAGACGGAATCCCAGTTCAGGGATTGCCTTCGGATCGAAAAGTCCTATATGCTGCGGAAGAAGAAAAGCTTGCGGACTTGGAAGAAGATGAATCTATGGAGATTCTCACAAAAGGCATCATCACTGGAATAGCTGGGTCTATCCTCTCCGAAACTCTTTGTAGAGATATGGTGGGATTTGCACTTCTCACGCCTGCTATCGCCATGGTTCCAGATCCTGAGGGAGCGGTGCAATTACTGCAAGCCCTCAATAGGCTTTACAAAGTAAATGTGGATGTAACAGAACTACAAGAAAGTGCCAGTGAAATACGCAAAAAAATGGAAGAAATGGCTCAACAGGTCGAAGGACTCCGAAGGCAACAACCAGGCCCAGGTCGGCCGGGTTACGAAAGAATGTACGCATAATCAATCTGTACAGGTGTCATATGCCTCTTTGGCGCCTAGAGCATTTCGGTCGCCAACCTTTCCAGACCACTTCTCGCAGATGACCTTCTGTACTGTTTCAAGCTTGACAAGACCAGTAGCCTTTGCAAAGGCACCTAACATTGTGGTGTTAATGACTGGCAAACCGCCCACGAGTAGCCCATTCTTCAATGCAATACCGGTACCATCGTAGGTATAGATGTGGCCCTTTGGCAATTCAATCTCATCTGGCTTCTTGGGAGTATTGATTATGACTTTCCCGTCATCAATGAGACCCTCAGTCACATCTATCAGGTCGAGAATCGACGCGTCAAGGACAGCCACGATATCAGGAGTATAAATCTGGCTTCGAACATTGATCTCCTCGTCTGCGATTCGAGTGAAGGCTTTTACCGGTGCCCCACGTCTCTCTGCACCGAAGTATGGAAATGCTTGGACGCCTTTGTATCCGTCAATGTATGCAGCCTTTGCAAGCAGTTCAGCGGAGGTGACACCACCCTGACCGCCACGACCGTGCCAGCGAATTTCAATCATCTTCATAAGAAAGACTCCTGGGAACTGACCCAGTGGTTGAACCTTGCGCGGCAACGGTTGAACATAACCTTTACGTTAGCACTACCGACAGAACAAATTTTATCATTCTGATAGTCAAGCGAAGTATGGGGATGTGTTATGAAAAGGGAAGATGAAATAGAGAAAATTCTTGACCAATTAAAAGAGCTACTAAACCGAGTCTCAAGAGGACTGTCTTGGGAATACAACAGGGACACTGATGTACTTCTTGAAAGACTACACCTGTTCGAGGAAAAGGATGGAAATCATGCTGATAAGAAGTTATACAAAAGAATCAGGAAAATACTGAAATCAGAAAAGACCAATGACATGCGCAAGTTTGTTGGTGCAAACTTACCTACAGACTTCCCAAATGTAGACGCTGCAAAGAAAAATATAGAGCAAGCAAGTGACGATACAATTCGCACATGGTTCTGGTATTTTGCAATAGCAGATATCACAATAGCCAGAGAGAAGAGTGAGAAAATAGAACAAGCCAGAATTGATGCTGCGGTGGATGAGTTTTGGGAAACCAAGATTAAACCACAGATGTTTCCGACGCCAAAATTCCTAACACAAAAGGAATTGGAAGAGATTAATGCAAAGAAAGCGCAGGAATTTGTTTCAAGCATTGAAGAGCATGCAAAGATTCTCGAAACTAATTCAGATGATGAACAGCTATGGAAGAATCTTGCGATATATCTCAAAAGACGCGACGTGCGAAAAGATTACCTCGCAAAAGCAGTCGAATCCGTATACAACAAAGAAGTGGATTGTCACGTACGAACAAAGCGTGAACTAGCAAAGCTCCTGATTGAACATGGAGCTCCAACTGCTGCTGAGAAAGTACTGGATGGAGCATCATTAGATCCATTTGCATAGCAGAACCTTTACGTAACTGCATCCTTCGAGAAATAGGTGGGCAAAATGGACGATTACATGAAAGCCAACAAGGAACTCTGGGACAAACTCGCAAAGATACATCACAAGTCAGAGTTCTATGATGTTGAGGGATTCCTAAAGGGAAACCAAACATTGGATCCTATTGAGTTAGGGGAACTCCCAAACCTCGCTGGAATGAAGGTTCTACACCTCCAGTGTCATTTCGGATTGGACACTCTGTCTCTGGCAAAATTAGGTGCAGATGCAACCGGAGTTGACTTCTCCCCTGAGGCAATTGATTTGGCGAAGGAACTTAGTAAGACTGCAAAAGTGGACGCTAAGTTCGTTTGTTCCAACATCTATGACCTTCCTGAAAACTTAGAGGACGAGTTTGACATTGTGTTCACATCAGGTGGAGTAATCATGTGGCTACCTGACCTTGAGGAGTGGGCATGGATAATCGCACAGTTTCTGAAACCAGGAGGCGTTTTCTACATTCGAGAGTTTCATCCATTTGGCTATGTCTTTGATGACGAGAACGGTGTGACAGATCTTAGAGTGAGATATCCCTACTTCCAGGACAAAGAACCCTTGAGTTTTGAAGAGGAGGGTACCTATGCTGATGAGAATGCTGATACTGGAAAGATGCGTTCCTATGAGTGGAACCATCCAATCTCAAAGATAATCAATGTACTAATCAATGCTGGACTGACTATAGATTTCTTCCACGAGTTCCCAATGATCACTTACAAGGCACTGCCGTTTATGGTCGAGAGGGAACCAGGCAGATGGTTCTTACCAGAACATGAGGATAAGATTCCGTTCATGTTTTCAATTAGGGCTACAAAACAAGAGTGAGCTACTTGTCTTCACTAAGAGCTTTGACTACTCCATCAGCCGACTGTGCAGCTTGCTGAAGGCCTACACCAGAACCTGCAGTGTCTGTCCCTACAATATAGAGCCCTTTGATAGGGGTTCTTGGACCAGGTCGGTCTAAATCAGTTTGACCAGGAATGAGCGCTGCACGTGTTGCATAAGACATCTGGATATGTTCCATCTCCACATGGTCTAAAATTCCAGGATAATATTTCTCTAGACCATTTCCCTTCATTATTTCAACCATTTCTTCCTTACTCTTTCCGGGAATTGTCATCATTGCGACAGCAACAAGCTCTTTCCCCTCTGGTGCGCAGCTGGGATCAAAGCTAGAGATGGAAACAATCCATCTGTTTGGGAGTGGATGGACAATTACTCTGTTTTTTCTAT
>JBHLPA010000070.1:0-9419 GCA_048939935.1 Promethearchaeota archaeon
AGAAAATCATGGCAAGACCAATCACAACCAGGATGAAGGTCGTTTTAGGCCAAGGATCTTTGGCAAAGTTTTCTAGTCTGCCCTCTCCAGGTTCATAGAGCGCATCAGCGAGATCGTAATCTTCTTCTTCGTCAGGAAAGGTATCTTCCTCTTCTTCCTCTTCTTCTTCCTCTTCGTATTCATCATCCTCGAAGAATTCGTCTTCATCATGGTTCATTCATGTTGCCTCTGGATTAAGGATGGACTGGAGAGTGAGAGGCCCTGTTAAAATCCTTGTGTCTACTGCTGATTCACTGAATAGTAACGATATCTAACAGAAATATGATTAAAACTAGAAAGAGCAGAGAGCTAATTATGTCACAAGATGGGCAGACCTTCGACCAGATCATGACAAAGGCACGATTACTCAGACAACAAGGACAGAATAAAAAAGCAATTGAGGTATATCGTCAGGCTCTGCAACTCTCTCCGGATAGTCTAGATGCTCTGAATGAAATGGGTCTTGCTCACATTCACATTGGTGAACAAAACGAAGCGATTGTAGCTTTTGATTTAGCAATCAGTATTTCAGAAGATGACTACCATGCTTACTCAAACAAGGCAGAAGCATACTTGACAATTGGGTCTTTTGAAGAGGCAAACAGTGTTGCAGATGAGGGTCTCAAGCATGCACCAAATGTTGGAGAATTGTGGGAAAAGAAAGCTCGAGCACTCGAGAGTCTATTAAGAATAAATGAGGCGATTGACGCTTACAATGAGTCAATCAAATATGATTCAAACAATCCTGAAACTTGGAAAGCTCTTGCACTATGTCTGGATGCTCAGGAAAACTGGCCAGCAGTTGCAAGAGCATATCGTATAGCGGGTGGTCTTCACCAGAAACGTGGTGAGGATCAAGATGCAGAGAGCTGTCTGAAATTCGCAGAGATGGCTGAAAAATCATCATCGTGATTTTTGAGAAGAAAGGGGAAAAGCCCCATAGTGGGGCTCTTCAAAGTCGTGTCTATTTACGTTTCTTGAAGCAGATTGCTCCAATTGCCGCAATAATTGCCAAGGCAATATATGGAATTAGTTCAGCAATAAGCTGGTTCAATCCACCATCCGTAGGTGTTGGGGTCGGAGTTGGTATTTCATCGAATGAAGCAATACTCCAGTCATAATCGAAAACTGCTAGATACCATTGAGCAATATCCTCATTTTCAATTATGACCCCCGCTTCACGGTTATTCTCAATGCTGTTGTCGCTGTAGTTAATGCTACTGACCAGAACGATTCTTCCATCGACAATAATCCCTTTATTGTGAAGGGCGGAAAACCAAGTTGAATTTTGCCAACCAATCTCAATTCCATTCGTGTAGAAGAGTTGCGCGACTTCCTCGTAATCGTAGTCTTCTTCAGATATCACTCGAACAGAAACACCACGATTCTTTGCTGCAACTATTGCATCAAGAATCTGCTCCACACTCCCGGTTTCATTCCAATTCGTGAAGTATGGAATCTGAATCTCTAAAGTCACTTGTGCAGCATTGATACAATATAGGATACCCTGAAGGCTTGTATCAGGACTGAAGATTGGAGTAACATTCATAGGACCCGAAAATTCACCGGCTGTTGCAAAAGGACGTGGATATGAACTTCCAACTTCTGAATAGCTCAAAGCAGTACCAGTACCGTCACGACCAGCATCATAATCAAATCCATTCGCCCAATCATAATCAAAAACATCACGATAATATTCGGTTACAACAGTATCGGTCATTGCTATATTCCATTCTCGATTGGCCTTTTTGCCATCCTCGGGGAAGCTTGTCTTCGCCCAATTTCCTGAGTGAACAATAGTGGTCTTGTTATCGATAATCACGAATTTTTGATGTGCATATCGAAACTCTGTATCACTTGTCCACCTGACAGGAAAACCTAGGAGTGTAAGATTATTCGCAACATAATCATTTTGACTGTAGTATCCGAGGCTACCTTCACCGAGAAGAAATTTCATTTCTAATGTCGGTTTGTTTGCGTGTAGCTCGTGAATCAGATCGAGTAGGTATGGATTATTGATACCATAAATCTCGACATAGATGCTCTCCTCAGCACTGTTTAGGAAGTGCCAGAGTACATCACGACTCCCATCTGGTGATACGAAAGTGGTCACGTTCATGTCCCGATTGAAGGTCTGCAAGGTGAATGCAGAGGGTGTAAATGTTCTCTGCGTTTCCACCATGAAGGCGTCTGGAGATACCAAGAGTGTTATGAATCCAGACAACAGAAGAGTGACCATAAAGAAACTGAATACTTTGTGGTGGTTATTCCTCAAGTCAAAGTCCTCCCGACTTGTCTAGTCACAATTTCATCAGACTGAATCACTTATACCTTCCCTTGTAATATCAAATTGTAGAACTTACTGGAGTTTGAGTCAATGAAGCTGTTCTATAAAGTGAGCCCCGATAACTATCGCACATGCATGGACACAATCCGAGAGAGGTTTTCAATGCACGAAGAGATTGATGAGGCACGAACTATATTGATGCTTGATGATGATTCACAGATAGAGAGAGTAATGGGAACCTTTGATCCCCATTCTGATACATTTGCACATGTGAGAGTCAATCTAAATGACAAGTCTCTCAAAGAGTTCTTCGACTCAGTCTTAGGTCAGCCGTATAAAGTGAAAAAATAAGAAAGAATGTCACTGACAGGAACGCCTTATACGAGACGCTCCTGTCGGACAACCCTCACTCATATTGTAAGATCGGGTCAATGTTTCTAAGTACTATTCCTCAATAGCGCCTTCGGGGCAACTATCAACACAGGCATAGCACTCAGTGCACTCGCTTTCACGATCAACCTGATAGATGGCTCTGTCGTTTTCAATCACAAACAGTGTTGGGTCAACGGGACAGACATCAGCACAAGTTCCTTCTCCTGTACAAGCATCAGTTATCTTCCAAATCATTCCGAATCACTTCTTCTTAAGACTCTAAATAGAGTCCTTAATTTGTGGTGCGGTTCATTTCAGCATTTAAACTTCGGGGTAATGTACAAAAAGACAAGAAACGCTCATTCCTGTCGGACCACCCCTCACTCACATTGTAAGCTTGGGTCGTTATCGCTTGATTGCTACTCCTCAATAGCGCCTTCGGGGCAACTATCAACACAGGCATAGCACTCAGTACACTCGTCTGCTCTATCTACCTGATATACAGCCTTGTCGTTGATCACATATAGTGTGGGATCAACAGGACAAACGTCAGCACAGGTACCACAAGCAGTACAGTTATCGTTTACTTTCCAAATCATTGTAATCACTTTCTTCGTTTGGACTTTATACAAGTCTGGCGTCGATTTTTCGGCGGGTAGCCCCATTTAAATTTCGGGGTGTGGAGATTCCCTTAAGGTTCTAAGAATGAACTATTCAAAACCTTCAAAAGACCGGTAAAAAGGGGCCAAAGAGATTAGCACCCTGATGCATTTTAGTGATTAACTAAGACGGTGTAAAATTTGACAGAACCCAATAGCGATGCACAAGCAAGTGGTAAGTTTAGTCGGCGCTTGGGTTTGATTGGAGCTACAAATATCGGTCTTGGTGCAATGTTGGGAGGGGGAATCTATGTCATTTCAGGAACTGCAGCAGGAATCATTGGACCGGCTCTTGTCATGGCATATCTTGTGACTGGTCTTTTGACAGTATTCACTGCCATCAACTATGCTGAGCTCGCAAGCTCTATACCAAAACAAGGAGGAGGGTATACATTCGCGCAGAATACAATTGGAGGGTTCCCAGCCTTTCTAACTGGGTGGTTTCTGTTCATCGGAAACATTGTTGCATGTGGCCTCTATGCCCTTGCAGTAGCTCATACTTTAGCCATATTTATACCAGATGTGTCCACGCAGGCTATAGCTATAATCGCAATTGTCATTATTGTGGTCGCGTTCTTAGCAAACTATGTCAGCATTAAAGGGGTCACTAATGTTCTTGGGATTCTGAATGCTCTTCAATCAGTCGTACTCTTCTCTTTCATTATAATCGGGCTGTTTTTTATCAAGCCTGAGAATATCTCGATCATTCATCCTGATTTTGGACTGTTCCAATTCATGTCTGTGGTATCGTTTATCTATATCTCATTCGTTGGATTTGAATTGATAACCACAGCCTCAGAGGAAATTAAGGAACCAGCATGGAATATCCCACGAGCAATTATTCTGACTCTGCTTGTGGCTACATTGATATACACAATCACAGCACTAGTTCTTGTTGGGGTTGCACCCTATACACAGATTGCCAATTCACATACACCAATATCCCATATTTTCGAGGTCATGTTAGGACCAGGAGCGTTTTACTTTGCACTAGCTGGAATGGCCGCATCAAATTACGCAGCTCTGAATGCCACATTTCTAGCAACTGCACGGATAGCATATTCCATGAGTCGTGACCGATATTTTCCGAAGATTTTTGAGAGTGTCAGTAAGAAGAGAAAGACACCAATCCCTGCATTGATTCTGACTTTAATTCTTGTCAGTCTTTTTGCATCCTCAGGAAATGTTGACTTTGTTGCTCATCTTTCCGACTTTGGTTACTTGGTTGGACTATCCATAGTAAACTACTCGGTAATTGCTCTGAGAAGAAAAGGGCTAAGTGTACCTGGAACCTTCAAAGCAAAATTCTTTCCACTTTCACCAATTTTGGGTGTAATCACCTGTCTAGTTCTGGTGCCAACGCTGGATGTATATGCTCTCCGCCTTGGAAGTATTCTCTCACTCGCAGGTCTCTTAGTGTTTGTAATCTATAGTTGGAGAAGACATCAGGAGTATATAGAATCAAAGGACGTATTAGCCACGAGAGTCTGACCTAAGAAGGGAGATTGATGATTTTTTGACTGAGATCATTACTGATCAATAATAATGAAAGAAGTATAATCAAGAATATGTCGAACTGTACTCACTATATCAATAGAGAAATTTCGATAATCATCTAATGTAGAAACCTCAACCATTGCAACAACATCGTATGTGCCATCTGATACGGAACAGGCTAGTACAACCTCCTCAATAGCCTTGAGATTCTTTTGAACCTCCTTTGCCTTGCCAGGTTTAACCGTTGTTGCAAGAAAGACCTTGACTGGCATTCTAGTTGTTCACCTTTAGAGTTTGACAGGAATTGTCACTAGCGAATATGATAGCAAGCCTGCATATGATTTTGTCGGACAGAGAATAAACGGCTAAACAGCCTCCTCACTATCCAACCAAGCTCTTAATACTACAGCAGTTTTTTTCGACATGCCATCCACTTTAGCGAGCTCTTCCACAGATGCGTTCTTCACTTTATCGAAACTTCCAAACTTTTGAAGCAGAGCTGACCTCCGTTTCGGTCCAATTCCCGGAGCATCCTCAAGAATCGATCCGGAAAACCTCTTCTCTCGAAGCTTATGATGATATTTCTGAGCAAACCGGTGAGCTTCGTCGCGGATGCGCTGCACAAGATGAAGACCTTCTGATCCAACATCTAGGTTGATTCCATCGGGATTGTCTCTTGTGAAGAGAGTTTCTTCACGTTTTGCTAAAGCTGCCACTGGAACATAATCAAGACCGAGTTCCTCAAGTGCCTCCAATGCCATTCTCAATTGACCTTTTCCGCCATCAATGAGTATCAAATCTGGTAAGACATCTTTTCTCTCAAGAACGCCGAAGTATCTCCGGAACACTACCTCGCGCATCATTGCATAATCATCTGGTGTTTCCTTAATGCGTACCTTGAACATCCTGTATCTCTTGTTGTACGGCTCCCCATTCTTGAAGACAACGCAAGAACCAGTCGGATCAGTGCCTTGGATATTGGCGATATCAAATCCCTCTATACGCATTGGCGCTTGAGAAAGACCAAGGGCTTCTTTCAGCTCCTTCACACCTTGATGAACAATCTCGTCCTCGCTTTCACCCAGTATCAACATCTTACGAAGAGCCCTGTGAGCATTCTTGTTTGCCATCTCTACAAGTTCTTCTGTCCTATCATCATTAGGCATCATAATCTGAACAGTGTGTCCATTAGTTTCGGTCAGCCATGTACTGAGTTGTTGCATTTGGGGAATCTCAGCAGGCATGATAATCTGGTCAGGTAGACGTGGGATAGTGAAGTAGAATTGTTCTATAAAAGCCTCAAGAACCTCAAGGTCAGGTGTGTCCAGATCAATCTCAAAATAGAAATTATCCATGCCAATCATTCGACCATTTCGAACAATCAACATGTCAATGAGGGCGGCTTGTTCAGTTCTCGAAATTCCGAGTATGTCGCTATTTGCCCCTTCGAAACGTACCACCTTTTGGCGGCTCATCAGAACCTCAAGATCAGTAAGACGGTCCCGGAACTCTGCTGCCTTCTCAAACTGCATGTTAGCTGATGCGTCTTCCATCTGACGTTTTAGAGATCTTCGTAGGTCATCGGGACGCCCTTCAAGATAATAGCTCATTTGTTCGACAAGTTCTCGATACTCCTCCAAAGAGATATGACCTTCACAGGGACCAGTACATCGATCCAGATGATAGTCCATGCAAGCCCGTTTCACCTTCTCTGGATCCTTACACATTGCCACCGGGATGGATTTACGAATCGTATCCAATAGCCGCTCGAGCCGCTTGGTGCTGCCATATGGTCCATAATAGATGGCACCATCTTTCTGCGCTTCGCGAGTTATCTCGAAGGTTGGTATCTTTTTTGAAGGGTCCAATCGTACCCATGCATGACGTCTATCATCCTTCAATGCAATGTTATACTTTGGCTGATGTTTCTTGATTAGAGTCTGTTCCAGAACAAGGGCTTCCCTCTCAGTGTTCGTTATGATAGTCTCAAGGTCTCTTGCAAGGAACATCATCTCCCCGATTCGTCGGAAGAGCCCTTTCTTTCTCAGATACGAGCTTACTCGTCTTCTTAGGTACTTCGCTTTTCCGATGTACAATATCTTTCCTTTCTCGTCCTTCCAAAGGTAGACCCCTGGACTATCAGGCAAATCCTGGACGAGTTTCTTAAGATCGGACATCGCGCATCTTCCACAAATCAGTATGTTACTTCACTGATAAGACTAACATAAATAGTGATTCGGAAGAGGCGACCGAGCTATGCTCATGTCGATTATGTCCGTTTTCTTGTACTAGGCATCACATTTGCCATAGCTGATCGCCAACGAACTATCGCATCACACTCAGATCCACGTGAACATCCATAGTAGGTATAATCAGGGCATGCTACACAAGGAGAGGTCTCTGCGGGGTATTCTGAGTCCGCAGACCTCTCAAGCTTTCTCAGTTCAGCGACCCGCTTCTGGATAGAGTCATCATTGTGTCGTAGATTCTGATCACAGATTGTGTATGCCTCATCAATTCGTCCCAGATCTACTAGAGTCAAGGCGAGCTCTTCCCAGAAGGGGGTCGGTCCTGGATTTATCGAAACAACCTTCCTCAGTGCTTCCTCTGCTTCCTTTAACCTACCAACTGACCGCAGATATTTTCCTAATGCAAACCATGCGACCACATCTCTCGGAAAAGTAGCTATTCTTCTTCTGAGGTCTTCTTCGTATACAGCACTCGTTGTCTTTGTTGTTGTTGCCATTGTTGGCGTTGAGTCAGTTGACTCGTTTCTTAGTGTCATGTGTGCTGAGTCCTCCCGGCGGACTGTGCGAACTGGTTGTCAGAGTTGAACAACCAGATAGGAATTCGGAAATTCCCGTTATATACCGTGTGCGTATTGTCTCCGCATAAGTTTTGGTTATCGAAAGACCGCTAATTTGGGTTTTATAAAGAAATAAAGGATTATGAGTTCTTTTTAGACAAATTATATTATCCATATAACCATTTTAATGATTATCACTTTTATACGTTCCAATTGATTTGTGAGTTGCAGAATGAAGCTGAGCATATTACGAAATATCTTTCGACAAATCGAAAGGAGAAGGCGCGTTTCAAACAGTAAGAAAAATTTCAGAATAATAATAAGGCGTGGAATAGAAGCCGGCCTTGGTGAGGTAACAAGGAGAACGCGCCAAATGTGTTCATCTTGGCTCTTAGTTCTCAATAAGAAGGAGACAGGAAGTTGAATAAAAATGGAGTATTCTTAGTCATCCTCCTCTTGCTACTTGGAGGTGCAATGATCTCAACCATACCTGAGTATTCTGCGACAGTGATTGATAGGAGTTCATCCGTCAATGAAGCAGCAATGGTTACGACAGAAACCCTAAGGCTCAACGTGGTGGAGGACGTTTCAGTTGCCAACGGTACCTTTGCCAATGACAACTTGGATGGCGATACTCAACTTTATCTTGGCACAGGATTCAGCGGAGGATTTTGGACAGCAGCTAGATCGTGGTTCAAATTTGACCTCTCTCATCTACCAGTGGAGCTGAGTGTTAATCGCGCAACGATTAATGTACACGTAGAGGAAGAATTCCAGGAAATTCCAACGGATGAACCAATTGGAATCTACTATTGCAATGATGATTCGTGGACTTTGACCGGAATCACATGGAATAACCAACCATCATTTGCAGAAACGCCTTCTGATGTAATTGACTCACCAGGCAGTCCCAACATGATTCTACCAATGCATTGGTACTCACTGGAGGTGACTAATAATGTTCGAGATTCACTCCAGTCGGGTGATAGGATTCTAACAGAGGTGCTAAAGCAAACAGGTGAGGTTGGGACACAAAATGCGTTTAAGTTTCTAAGTAGATTGGTGACATATCCATGGAATGCAACATATTTGGAGATTGAATACACAACACCAGCGACCACAGACATTTCAGTGGATGGGATTACATCAGGCCCACTTTTAGAGTACATCAACAGCCCTTGCCCGGAACTAGGATGGACATTCTCAGACCCAGACTATAATGATTTCCAGAAGGACTATGATATTGAATTGTGGAATAACACCTACTACAATGACACAATGCTTTGGCAAGCTGCACATGAAGCTGTGTCATTCGTACATGTTAGTGGAGATCCTGCAGGGAATTATCATCCCTTTGGAGAAACTGGGGAATTCAGATTGCAGATGAAGGTTCCGAGTTCCGAGCTACCCCAATCGGGAGTCGTGGATAAACTCTATTTCACAACTAATGATGTTGGTGAAGTGCAAATAGAGAACCTCGAGCTTTCGTTAGTTATGGTTCCAAGTACTGCAGCCTTGACTACAGATTTCAATGCAAATTATGAAGGAAGAGAACCTACAATCGTTCTCTCAAGAGATATCTACGAGGTATCGATTATCGATGATACCATTGAGATTGATGTTGAAGACACCTTCTTCCTTAATGAACACCTGAATCTGTTGATAGAGATTCGTTTGACAAATAATACAGGCGATCTGGTTCGTCTAGCTAGAACTGAAGCAGGACCCGGCAGTGTTGCAACAAATTGGGGTGATTCAG
>JBHLPA010000071.1:0-9418 GCA_048939935.1 Promethearchaeota archaeon
TACTATATCCCCTTCAGTCAACGTTTCATGATTTTGTTCAATTGCAGAAGCTATCAGAACCGGAATATCATCTCCAGGACTCACAAACGGGAAATTATGAACTGGAATTATCCGTACTTGTCCTTCATTCATTGTCGCTTGACTCTAGCTCCTCTGCTGATATTTCTTCGTACTTGCCGTCCAGAGAACTTCGATTGTTTCCAAATCGCGCTTCTACTTTGAGATTCTCTGGAATTGCAATATAGATGAGGATTCCTAGAAAGACATTGATGACAGCTTGAATGATGTTTGGAATTACAAATGTGGCTGAAAGCACAACCGCGCTATCCGCAGGCAGTCCATAAAGCCACTGGATCAAGAAAATGTTCGTCACATACATTCCAACAGCTCTGAATGTTACTCCAAGCACAACGTACATGGGAGTCGCGATTTTCCAATCGTAGGTCCGTTTTCGAAGAATCAGTTTTGCCACAATCAGTCCCAGTAATGTATAGAATTCTGCGAACTCCTTGAAAGTTGCTCCAATTGGGTTTCGATAGCCAATTACTAACGCCATGATTGGAAGGAGAAGAAGTGAGAATATGTTTCCATAAGCGAGAAAAACTATGGCTATTGGAATACCTGTTGGGTCAAGAGTAAAACCCCCGAAGAGTGGAATATCAGTAAGAAACGGGATGGGTAGGATCTCAAGAGCTATAATCATGGATGCAAAAATTGTCAAGATTGCTATGCGTCTTGAATCAAACTCTATCTTCATCCTTCATAGAACACCTTTTTTCACAGTCAAAAAGTGATGTGTCTTTATTTCTGCTGTACAACTCCGAGATAAAAGCTGATTGCATTTGATGCATTACCAAGAATGGTTGCAGCTAGAAAATGGAAATCCCCAGCAATTATACTGGGGATTGCATTGTACTTGTTTAGTCTTTCTGATGGACCTCTGCAGCGTGTTTCTTCATTTCCTTTTTGGAGTTGAATCTTTTGCCACAGAGTTTGCATTCGACGGTTTTCTTTTTCATGACAATCATATTAACTATTGTTTATAATGTTTATTAACTTTTTGAAATTTGTTAATAATATTTGTTTTGTTTCTACAGGAAATTGGACCATGGCGAAAAATGGGGGCCTATCCAAACTAAATGAGTTCATAAAATAAAGATGAATAGAAATTTACGAGGTGACGATGCGCTATGAAGCACGTCAATTTGAAGATGATATTAGGACTAGCGATTTCGATGTTATTTATCATCGGTCTATCTACTCCTGTATCTGCACTTCAGACTAATATTAAAATTGAAACTAATAATCTGACATATGCATCAGGTGCGAATAATCACACATACATGTATGTCGAATCTGATCCATCAAAAATGGTATCGAGAGGTACCATGCACCTCAATGAGGATTTGGACTACACGACTTATAATTATGATAGTGGTGGTTGGGCATCACCTGATTCATCTCTATATGAGAACACGAATGTCCCTTTCAATTGGCTGTCATTTAATGGCTGGTCAACTGGAGCATTTGCCAATCCTACAACTCTGCCTAGATTTTTTGACTTCGAGGCAGCAGATGGAAGTGAGTTTGTTCTCAATACAACATTAGAAACACGGACATTCGGATTGACCTTCGGTCAGCACACATCGGTGCTGGCAGAGGCTGGCTATACCTACTTTGGTACGTTGGGCATAAGCGGTCAGGAATTCGTCCATCTTACCATTGAATCCAAACAAGATGATATCTCTTGGAATGTATATATCTATGATTCTGAAGGTCGCTATATCGCGGGATATAGTGGGGTAGATGGGGATATATGGACTATTCCATTCAAACCATCGGCTTCGGGTCGTCATTATGTAATCTTGCAGGCATATCCTTCATCTGGTACTTTTGGTCTCTTTGATTTAATGCCTGTCGCAGTTACTCCGCAGACTATCGCCGCAGGAGGTGTCGTATCGGGAGTTCTACCTTCTAGTCAGTTGGTCATTGACAAGGACACAGGAAGTTTTGTCTATAGAGAAATGGCACCAACTGTTAATACCTACAAGGTTAATTCTCCAAACGATGTCGCCTCAATTGCCTATGCTTTCAACTATCCCGCAGGGACAATTGGACCTCCTCAACCAGTTAGTATACGCTTCACAAGCAAGGACTTTAACTATGGATATAATGGTGGAAGCCGCTATTTTGATTCTTATGGATCTCCCACTACTGGAGTGTATTACTTCATGGGTGGACCATATTACGTTACAGTCACTGGTGGTGATAATACAGAGTATACATTATACTATAAGACGAGTGGTTATGGTGAACTTCCGACTAACCGTGAGTTCCAATTTGAGAACTATATGGGTGCACCAGAAACACGTGGATACAATCTTGACGTCGAAGAACCATCTGTCCTGAGAGTAAACTCTACTGCTTCAGGCGGAGAGCTCTCTGTAAGATTGGTTGGTATCTATGAGGATGGGTACCGTGTTGCTCGTAATCTCAATTTTGGTTCGAATCTCCAATCATCAAATGAGTACTATTTGCCTGTTGGCAAATACTTTGTCGAGATGGATATTTCGAATAATGTCAATGAGTGGGCAGAGTTCAATATAGGACCAATTGTGAGTGAAACAACTACCAATATAGTGGATGTAGGCGGCTTCTTTGTCGATACTGCTTACTTCCAAATGTACAACATGACACTCTTCCTCAACAATCAAGACAACGTCACGGTGTCCCTTCAGATTGCAGTCTATGACTCATCAGGTGCATATCGATACAGTGATACTTCGACTCTTGCTAATTGGTGGGATGGGTCTCAAATTCTACCACATTCAACATACTGGAACAACGACTCCTACAATATTGGTGGACAGAATTGGTATGATGACTACGCGTTTGTTACAATCTGCGCATACAATGTAGCGAACAACACAGGTGGTCCTTCAAACTACTACCAAGATTATCCAGTGGATCTCACGATTCAGTGGACAAATCGATTGGGTGACCATTACAAGGACATGGAACACCTTGACGTTACAACTGGAGCCGCATCCTATAACTTCTCACTACCATTGCCTGGTTCATCTGGAGAAAATTTGGCACTATTGCTAAATACCACACCTGGTGTCTGGTATAATGTGTCTGTTATGACTGCGGACGTTTCAGACGTCAATGCTGGGCTCTTTAGCGCCTTTGATGGAAGAGTCCATTATATTCCGTGGGGTGACCTCAACGATGAGTATATTGGAACACTCGCTGACTTTTCCATCCAGTTTGGAGCAATCTCTGACCAATCACTTCTTGAAATGGGTGTCGTTAGGGACCAATCAATAGACGGATTTGTGTGGATACAAATTACTCCGATGGTGACACATCAACTAGAAGTTGAATCAATCACACCTCCAGCTCCCAATCTCCTTGCGATTTTGGGTGGAGTCGCCGTCCCAGTAATTGTGGTTGCCGCAGTCGTTGTTGTGGTCTACATTGTGTATGTCAAGCGATTCAAGAAATAGTGTAATGTAACATCGGTCCTGTCTTTTTGAAAGGCCGATGTCCCCTCTCTTTTTTTTCTAAACAAATCCTTAAGCCCATTTGTGTTTATTCTGATACTGGTTATTCGTTATTGGTAGGTTACACACGTGACTGAAGAGAGCTCAAAACCGTGGTATGAAAATGATAAACTGTGGGAGATTATGGAACCTATAATGTTCACAGATGCAAGAATTGCTTTTACTACAAATGAGATTGATGAAATCAAATCCATTTGCAGGATTGCTCCTGATGAAGTAATACTCGATTTATGCTGTGGCATTGGTAGGCATTCTCTGGAACTAGCTAGAAGGGGTTACAAGGTTGTGGGTGTCGACCGAACAAGACTGTATCTAGAAAAAGCAAAAGCAAAGGCTGACGAAGAAAACCTACCCGTTGAGTTTGTTCTGGATGACATGCGGACTTTCCACAGGAACAAGACGTTTGATGTAGTACTGAGTATGTTTACATCATTCAGTTATTTTGAGGACCATGAGGAGCAGATGCTTGTTCTCAGAAACATCTATACCTCCCTCAGACCAGGTGGGAGATTCTTGTACGAGTCAATGGGAAAGGAGGTTTTAGCTCGAATATTTTTACGTCAGAGCTGGTCCGAATGGCCGCACGGGTTCATGCTAGAGGAGCGAGAGGCAATTGAGAACTGGAGTAAAATGCACAGTTTATGGACATTCATAGAACGAGATGGTACCGTACATAGATGGCATGTTACACATTGGATATATTCAGGGACAGAGATTAAAGATATGCTTGAGAAGGTTGGTTTTTCTGATGTCAAAATTTATGGTGCCCTCGATGGTCGCCCCTATGACAACGAAGCTGAGAAACTTGTTGTAGTAGCAACAAAATGAGTGTATTGGAAACCCTTTTCATTGCTGACGCACAAGGCATTGGGAGTGAGAGCAGATGTTTCTATCGCGTTCCGAAGATTATCCACTTGACCAAATGATTGACGTAGCGGCAGGAAGAACTCGCGCAGATTTGGTGCTGAAGAATGCCAATGTTGTGAACGTTTTTACTGGCGATGTTACAACAGGAGATATTGCCATTCATGGTGCCTACATAGCTGGTATTGGTGAGTATGTGGGAAACGAGGTCATCGATCTCAAGGGTAAGTATGTGGCTCCTTCGTTTATCGATGGACATGTACATGTAGAGTCTTCCATGGTTATGCCCATCCAATATGCTCGTGCAGTTGTCCCTCATGGAACAGGAGCTGTTATAGCTGATCCCCATGAGATTGCGAATGTATTAGGGATGGAAGGAATCCTTTACATGAGTAAAAGCATGAGGGGTGGGCCACTGGAGTTCTATATGATGCTCCCCTCTTGTGTTCCTTCTACAGACCTCGAAACCAATGGTGTTTCTCTTGACTTTTTGGACATTAAACCACTAATGACTGAACACTATGTTTTGGGGCTCGCTGAAGCGATGAACTACCCTGGCGTAATCTATAGAGAACCTACGATTCTCGAGAAAATCCGGGTCGCTCTGAGTATGGGTAAGCGGATTGATGGCCATGCCCCGGAACTAGATGGCTTAGACCTTAATGCCTACTCAGCTGCAAGAATCACATCCGAACATGAATGTGTGGATATTGAAGAAGCAGAAAGGAAATTGTCTCGGGGAATGCATATTCATATTCGTGAGGGGTCTACTGCCAAGAATCTGAAAGCACTAGCATTACTCATAAGACCTCATACTGCAGAGTTCTGCAGTTTTTGTACTGATGATAGAAACACACTAGATCTAATCACTAAGGGTCATATTGACAGTATGGTCCGAGAAGCGATAGAACTTGGTGTTGATCCCATTCTAGCGATTAAAGCTGCATCTTTATCAACTGCGCGACACTACGGACTACAATATATCGGCGCAGTCGCCCCGGGCTATCATGCAGATATCGTAGTTTTAGACTCACTTGAGAAGATCAATGTGGAGATGGTCTACAAGCAGGGAGTACTTGTCGCGAAGGATGGTAATATGGTTCAGGAGTTTGGTGTTGAGAAGCAACCACGACTTAGACGTTCTGTTAACATTCACTATCTTGAAATCGAAGACTTTCAAGTTAAGCCTCGTGGAGACAGGATGAACGTCATTGGGATGATTCCTGACCAAATTCATACTAAACACCTTATTGAGGAACCCAAGGTTAAGGATGGCTTTGTCGTTTCTGATATTGAACGAGATATCACTAAGGTCGCCATCATTGAACGCCACAACGCTTCAGAACCACGATCTGTGGGATTCGTAAATGGGATGGGGCTCAAAGATGGAGCAATGGCTTCGTCGATTGCTCACGATTCACATAACATTGTTGCAGTCGCAACTAATGATAGAGACCTCATTCAAGCAGCAATTCAAATTGTAAGGATGCAAGGTGGCATTGCACTTGCAAAAGATGGCAAAGTAATTGAATCTCTTCCATTACCTATTGCTGGTCTAATGTCTGATCAACCTATTGAACATGTGCGTGAGAAGCTTGAAGATCTGAAATCCGCTGCCCATAGACTGGGGACTCCACTTGAAGAGCCTTTTATGGCAATGGCATTCCTTTCATTACCAGTGATTCCCAAACTAAAGATAACTGACTTGGGTCTAGTAGATGTGGACCGTTTCCGATTGATTGACCTTTTTGAAGTTCCCGAAAAACCTTCATGAACTCTGACTGAGTCCATCGATTTCAGGTCTAATTGAGAGGTTCAACTGCTCTCTGACTCGCTTAAGCTGCTTTCTCTTCTTGTTTCCGATGTAGATCGCAGCAAGTGAACCAAAGAATACAAGGATTGTACCAAACAAGAACGCGCCTATCATTATTGGTAAGAAGAATGTAACCGGGAGTGTTAGGAGATTAAAGAAAAGGCCTCTGAATAATAGATGTGCAACTTCAATCACTAGAATCACTAATAGCGTAATCCCAGCACCCATTTGACGTTCATGGACATAGACCTGTAAGGCTGATTGCAGTAGTATCGCAGATAGAAGGTTACCAAGAATTGAGAATAGTAAAATCGTTACAGGAATCATAATGGCAGGTCCTAAGGTGAATCCTCCCAAATTCAGTGAAACCTCATGCATACTCCATGGAGTCAGGAATTGAAAGTACATCACTCCTATGAAAAAGATGAGTTCAAAGATCATCATCACGATGGCACCTAATCCAGTAATCCGAAGGATGTGATTATCAATTCTATCTGCCCAATCCATGTTGGCCAGTTTCTGGTACTCCTCATTCAGTGGTTTTGCCCATTCGCTCTCAGCAACACAAGCAGGTTTGTCACAGTTGACTATCGTGAGTAACTTTCCACCATACTCCCCAACCCTTTTCTGAAAACAATCCTCGCAGACGAGGTCTCCACATACATGACAGACCTCCTTTGCCAGTACTCCAGGATGATTAACACAGTCTCTGCTTTGACTTGGTCCAAGCACAGGACTCGCACAATACTCACACCGATTAACTTTATCCTCTTGGTCCACTTTGACAGGTCCACCACAGACTGGACAAAGAATCTTCTCTTGCACTGTTTCAGTCATACCTTTTCCTCCAGAAAGCAGCTGCATTCTGTTGCGCCTGTCTTCTTCTCTCACGTTCTCTACGTTCCATTTCGTATTGACGTCGAATTCTTTCATTTTCTATCGCTGCTTTTCTGTACTCATCCTCCCACATTCGAACCGAGGGTCGAAGTTTTGACTCCTTGATTTTGGGTTTGCGGTGAGAGTGGATGGCTTGAACTCTAGCATTATCAACCGAAACGAAATCTGTGCCGCTAATGATTTTTGCAGCTTCAACAGTGACAGCAATAAGACCTGCATAGAATAGGATAGGAATAATGATTATGGCTCCTACGAGCAAGAGCAATCCAGCTAGAATTGGAATCGCGATGATAATAATAACCATCAGAATCAATGCTCCTGCGCAATTATCTCCACCGCCACCGCCACCACCTGACTTGCCAATACTAGCGAGTAGTTCGAGGGGCAACCTCCAGAGATGCTTCATTCCATTGGCATACGCTCCCAGAAAACTACTATACATTTTTCCAACTCTTGAGAATCTTCCTCCTGCTGTTGAGAACAACTTGTCTATTGGAATGACCAAAGATGCTGTTGTCACTGCTGGTCTATATCTCCCCTCAAAACATTTCTGACAGAGATAGACAGCTGAACCTGTCCATTTTTCGTCCACCGGAGGTTCTTGGACTGTCAAGCATTGTCTGCAAAAATGATCTCCACAGACATCACAAGTAGTCGCTGCTAGTATTTCATTATGATTCTTGCAAGGGACAAAGACGCTGCTTACACCTAAAGCAACTCCACAATACTCACAATGAACTGTGTTATTCCCCTCAACCTTGCTGAGTGGTGTTGCACCATTGCAGTTCGAGCATAGTATAGCCATGCCTTCATCAGTGACTACCTTGCGAATATCTAAGACGTGTTGCTCTTCTTTGTGAGGGAGAGCTGTAGTTCCATCAGGCGCTACAATCGCAGGTTCCAGGGGAGAAGGCATCAACCCAGCTTCCATCAACCTCGCTTTTGCGACATCTCGCTCTATGTGAACTGAAGATGGTGGAGCAACCTCTGCCCATTTAACGATAAGATAGAGCACAATCAGCGTTTGAGTGATCGCAATGAACGCAGCCACCCTCCCTATTGCAACCTGAATGGTGTAATCAAGCCAAGGGAAAGTCCAGCTATATGACAGTCCTCTTACATAGATTAAGAATGATGATAATCCTATAGCAAGTAAGCTGTATACTATCTGAGTAATAACTGCCCCTCTTCTGAGGTCATCAACATAATTGCCTATGACAAGACATGGAAACGCTACCCCAACAAAAAGAACAAGACTATAGAAGTATCCAATGGTGGCATAAACACCAGTATAGGTAGCTACCAGAAGTCCGATTGTTGCAAGCAGTCCGAACACTCCAAAGGCCATCTGGGTGACTCCAATCAGTCTTAATCCACGCGGCCTGTCCAAAATGGTGTAGACGTTGTCTTCCTCTGTCAAAAACACCTATCCCCTATTCGCGAGCACATGAATCTGGACCGATTCACGACAAATCATCTGTCTGAGACCTTAAAATCTCTGTGTCTACAAACCGATAATCCTCATAAGTAATAATGACAACCAAAACATGATACATCAATGCTATGAGTGATTTGAATGACAGAGATACCAATGCCCGGAGATTATGGTGCTCAACCCCAACCACCGCAAAAAGAGAAAGGCTGCTGCACGCGTTGTTGCGAGTGCTGGTTGTGGCTTCTTCTAGGATGCGTAGCAATAATTGTGATATGGATCATCTTGGCTATGACTATGGGATTATGGTTCTTTGGTCTCTTTGGTTAATCCATTAATTTATAACCGACCTGATAGAGTAGGCCAATCATCTTACTCATGGAGTAACGAACCCTGTGTCCGACTCTGAAGAAGACAACAACCTATACCCCACCTTGGAAGGTGGGCGCATTCAACGTGTAATGAGAGCTCTCGAGCTAACGAAGGGTGTCGAGATAGCTCGACGATATCTCGCTATGAACGCATTTGATGGAGCTCTCACAATGCTGGGTCTCATTCTTGGTGGTCTCATTACTATTAATCCTGCGAATCTCCCAGATGCTATGCTTCAATTCAATGCTATTCTTCTTGCAGCTGCGGGGACAAGCATCGCCATGGCAATCTCTGGCTTTAGTGGCTCATATCTTACTGAGAGCGCAGAAAGAGACCGTGAGGTTGATGAATTAGGAAAGGCAATGCTATCCGACATGAGCGAGACTATGTATGCAAACGCTACTAGAACCACCTCTGTTGTAGTAGCACTTGTGGATGGTTCTTCGCCAGCTATCGCGGCTTTCATCATCATTA
>JBHLPA010000072.1:0-9370 GCA_048939935.1 Promethearchaeota archaeon
CTAATCGGGCTTCGTCTTTGTCTATTGCATCAAGTAATGTTTCCAAGACAAGGGATTTTGAAACAGATGTAAGCTCTCTACGACGGTTCTTTGTTTTCTCAAACTCAGCACGTAACTCTTCGGCACGTGCTGTGAGTATTTCCTTATCTGCTTGTTTTAGCTGGAGTGCCTGTCTTGTGGCTTTTGTCCTCTCGATGATGTTATCAAGCTCCAAATCAACAACTTGAAGCTCAGATCTAGACAGGAGTATGACAGCAGCCTCCTGATCCATGTCATCAATAGTCACATCAAAAGCGGGCAGAACTATTGTCTTAGGTTCAGGAGATTCGATTGATGAGTCCTCAACCTCTTCAAACTGAGGTTCTGAATCGGTGGACCTGAGTATCACTTGATTATCAAGTGGCTTTCCACAAATCTTGCAGAAACGTCCCTCTGGAACTTCCAAACCACAGAAAGGACATGTGACAAGCGGCTCTGACATGGTTATGCTCCACCCATGATAAAGGTCTAAATCGGACTAATGCCCGACATTTGGTTCGGTCTTTTTCATGTTAGCGAGCCTAGTCGACTACTAACTTCATCTAGCTGGGCTTTTGTTGTCACTATTGTATTCGCACCATAAGTTGGAAGAACTTTTAGTTCCTCAATTAGCAGCGCTATTGCTTTTGAAGAGTCGATTTCTTTCTTGTCCAGCGAACCATCAGGAAAAGTTAGAGATGCCTCTATCCAGCTTGTCTTTGTTTCATCAGACGGAAATAGGCAGTATATGTAGTCGTCATTGCTGCAAATAAATGAAGGAGTGTTCTCCCAGGCTTGTGCAAGCAGCATACCAAAAGCCTTCGCGTTTTCAGCCTTAGCCATTCGGACTCATCCTCTTGGGCCAGATATTATGGAGGACATTGAAATTGCCAACTTAAAACTTTCTCAGTCAGGCTTACTATGGTCTATGCCAGACAAACGAATAGTAGGCAACATCCCCATTTTCTTTCACGGTAGCGATGATGAATTTCTTCCTCACGCTAGTAGCCAATCTACCTGCACGAACTATGTCAAGTGGAACTACTCCTTTCCGTTGAGGAATCACGTGCACAAGGAAAGGTGCGTGATCTCTCCCAGGACCGTACTCATAAACTGCAAAGTCAGTCCCGAACTTAAGTCCAGGGCGAACCACATAACCACGTTCACGGAGTTGTGAATATACGATGAATCGGTCCTTGAACTCCTCCGACCATTCGGATCCAATCTGAAGAAGCTCTTCTACACTCAATGCCTTGTTTATATCATGACGCCAGACATTCAGTCGTTTCTGTTGCGTCAGGTATACACATTCTATTAAAGACAGTTCGAGTGGCTTGTCAAAGACCGAAGACTTTGGTTTTCTAATTCCCACAGGTTGACCATAATAGCCCTCTTCATAGAGCTGCATGCCTTGGTCAGGATTCCAGACTATCCCTCTATCGCCAACAAGTCTTGCATCTGCGATAGTGGATGTTTCATTCAATTCATAGCACCGACTATATCAAGTGTTTAGTGTTAGTGAAAGACTCCTGATGACTATCGCGGCATCTTCACTGAAGTTTGCCATGTCTTCCAACATATTGATGAAATCTCTGAATCTGAGTATCACAGACATGGGAATGTCTAATGGGTACAGGAGAGTCACTATCATTCGCTGTACGACGTCTATCTCTTTCTCTATTTTGCAGATAGCATCAGCGCGTTTCATTGATTCTTCCATATTTATTGAGAGGAAATGTAAGGCCTCACGCTGTTTCTTAACTTGTGACATCATCAGAGTTCCGAGCTTTTCTATATTCTCTTTTAATTCACCTTCAGGCGTCCACTGATTGACAACTGCAGCTAGGTGAAAGAATGCAATTTCAGCACCATCAACCAGTTTATCGTTGTAATGCACGAGTTTGAGAAGGTCTTCACGTTGCATCAAACTATTTGCTTTTGCCAATTCATTCAGAATAGTACGTTTCAGAGTATCACCCTTCTCCTCAAGTGAAGTAATCTTGTCTAACTCCACTTTGTCTATTGATTTCTTTCCTCCCAACCAATCATTGATTGAATTAACC
This sequence comes from Promethearchaeota archaeon, assembly GCA_048939935.1. Lineage (GTDB taxonomy): Archaea > Asgardarchaeota > Thorarchaeia > Thorarchaeales > Thorarchaeaceae > SMTZ1-45. Next base: position 2,082 of record JBHLPA010000072.1, read on the forward strand.
ACCATCTTATTGGCTGAAACAGCCACACGAAAATGCTCATCCAACATCTGAGTGATGTTTCCAAGCTCTGAACTCAAGAATCGACCATTATCAAGAACCATGAATCGCACCCGTTTGAGCTGGAGTCGATTGGAGTAGCTTTTTAATTCTTCTGGACAACGAGGCAGGTAGGAGAAAATAAAGGTGGACCTCTGGCAGATTATCGTTGCTCTTATCCAGGGACTCGTAGAATGGCTTCCAATAAGTAGCGAGGGTCAGGTTGTTCTATTCCTTTACAATTTCACTCCGGTTCCAGTAGATGAAATAGTTTCTTTGGTTGTCTGGCTACATCTTGGTACTGCCTTGGCAGTAATCGTTCGTTATCCAAGGATAATCTTCGAAATATTAAGTCTCAAGGACAAGAAACTCTTCAGGTCACTCCTGATTGCGACATTGAGTACTGCTGTCACAGCTGTTCCATTCTATTTCTTCTTGAAGAACAATCTTACTCCAGAACATGGTGAAGTTCTGAACATGCTGGTTGGTCTGCTTCTCCTTGTCACTGCAATAGTCCTCTATCTACCAACTAGAAAGGGAGAAACAGCAGTTGATACAGAAAGAGATGTCCAAGACAGAGAAGCTGCTGCAACAGGACTTGTTCAAGGACTAGCAGTTCTTCCCGGTTTGAGTAGATCTGGAGTGACGATTTCGGCCCTTTTGATGCAGAGAATAGATAAAGAAACTGCGATGAAGTTTAGTTTCTTGATGAGCGTCCCTGCAGTGGTTGGCATTCTTCTGCTGGAGGCTTTAACTGGAAGTACATTACCTTCAGGCGTTGGGACATTGGATTTAATTCTCGTGGAAGGTATAGTCTTTGTAACTGGTTTGGCTTCAATGGAGTTCTTGTTGAGGTTGGCACGAAGAGTTAGTTTCTGGAAACTTTGTCTAATACTCGCTATGGTAGCAATACTGTTCAGTATCCCTGTACTAATACCATAAATTGAGGTCATTCTCTTTTCTGGAACATGATTGCGATGGGCGAATTAGCCTTTCGCCACTCAGCAAGTTTTCCCTCATAATCAAGAGGTATGGGATGCCGTCCGTGATTACCAACTACAATGAACAACGTCCCAACTCTTGCTTGTCTGAGCAACACCTTGATCCAATTATCCGTCCGTCGTACTATCTTCTCAAGCAAAGTTTTAGGAGGTGTCCTGTGACCATATTGTGCATAAAGACTCTCAAAATCTAAAAAGTGTAGGTAGAGAAGTTCGCTCTTGAAAATGTATTTTGTGGCTTCAATGTAGGTAGCCATGTCATCCCTGGGTTTAATAGTGTAGGCTGGGTCGAAATCACAATAATCCATGTCTTCCTCGCGACAGATTACCCTGGTGACCTTTCCATGGCCCTTGACGTATTGAATCAGATGAAAGTCTGTCCTGTGCCCTCGTAGGAGTCTTTTGATGAGAGGGAGTGCATAAGGATCATTTGTTTCGAGTAAAGCAAGCGCTTCCATATTTTTGATGAGTGCTTCAGGCTTGTACACCACTGCTTCGAAAAGTCCAAAGTTATCAATCATAATAATTACTACAGACTTCGGGTCAAACTTTTGTAATAGTTCTTGATTGGGACCGAAGAGGCCATCAGGAACTTCTATGCCCAAAAGTCTAAGGACAGTTGCAGGAAATTCCAGTGCAGTAGTTCGAACCTGTGGATATGACATTCAACTTTCCTCGATGGTATTCCTGTGCTTAATCCTGCTACTCCTCAAGAAGCTTGTGTAAGCCTGCAGAATATAATACGTCAACTTTCATTTTATTCTTCTAGCTTCTTTAACCTATGGCCTATGGAAGGGTTAAAAACCTCAGCGGAACGAAAGTCCATTGAGGCAGTCCAATGACCCTAAAGGACATTATCTACAGAGACACAGTCAAATTCATTCTCTCGGGTGGAAAGGGTGGAGTTGGTAAGACTAGCAGTGCAGGCGCGATGGCAGTATTATCTGCACGACATGGTTTTCGGACACTCGTACTCTCCACAGACCCCGCACACAGCTTAAGCGATAGTTTCGATCAAGACCTATCAGGAGGAGATGTTGTTCCCATTGAAGGTTTTGACAATCTCTGGGGAATGGAGATAAGCACCGAGAAGGGGATGGAGGAGTTCCAGCAGGCCATGGGAGATAGTTCTATGGGTCCAGAAGCTCAGATGGCCGCGGGTCTCATGGGAGATATGACTGGGATGGCACCTCCAGGATCGGATGAGGCAATGGCTTTTGGAAAGATACTCGAATTCATTGAGGATTCCTCCTATGACCGTGTGATTTTTGACACAGCCCCTACAGGGCATACTCTCAAACTTCTAGAGCTACCGGATTTGCTTGACAGTTGGCTTGGCAAGATACTAACAATGCGTCAGAGACTGAGCTCCATGTTAGGGTCTCTTCGGGGTATGTTAGGTGGTGGAGAGCAGGAAGATAGCTCTTGGCAAATGATTCAACAGACTAAGGACAAGATTCGCGCAGCAAGGATTGAGTTGTCCGATCCAGATACAACGCAATTCGTTGTGGTCATGATACCTGAAGCTATGGCTGTGTTTGAAACCCAGAGACTATTGGCAAGTCTGAGTTCTTGGCACATCCCGGCTGACCACATTATCATCAACCAGCTTGTTCCTCCGAATCCAGATTGTAAATTCTGTACCAAGCGACACGAGATGCAACAAAGAAACCTCGTAGATATCAGAGAGTTGTATTCAGACATGGATCTCACTGAAGTCCCACTATTCGATGGAGAAATAAGAGGCGTTGATGGACTCACCATACTAGGAAAAATACTGATTGGCGAAGAGGTGGAGTGAAAATGAAACGCTCTTGGAAGATAAAGATTGCAGCAGCCTTTTTCATATTCCTGTTCATAGCATCCTTTGCTATTGTCATTTACAATTTGTATAGACCTTGAAACAGAAAAACTGAGAACTAGACGCCCTTAACGCGTTTGACAACTGGTGGACGAATCTTGTATAGAATCCGACCTCCGCAGTATGGACACTCGACTCTACAAAACCTACAGGACCACCCTACTTGCAAGGTATGAGAGCTGGTGGACAATCAGGTTCATACATCGATATGGTGTCAATCCGAACTTCTCACGGATTCTTAAGGCTGTGACACAGCGTTAGATTGGACTTTCGCCCGAGTAACAGAAGAGAGTTGTGAAAGTGCTTCTATGGATTCAACAGAAGGACAGAAAGTCGTTCTCTCAAGCTTTGGGCAAATCAAGAGCCCGTGGCTACAAGTCGTTGTTTTGCTGCTTGAAGCAAATCATCAGGTACTTCTCTCATGAAAGGAATCTTCTTGCTAATCTCCAGATTCTTGATAATTGAACAGGCGAATTTGCCCAGCTCGCCTATTGTGAATGGCGTGAGAAGTGAAACATCATCAATTGCACTATGGCTGACCTTGCCTGTCGTTGTCCCGTAGCTTGCTAGATGGATTGTAGGAATCCCATTCGCCGCGAATACTTTGTTGTCGCCCCCAGTAGTGGATGCCCGTCGGCAATGAGCAGGATACTTGTTTTCCACAGATATTTTGGAGACCCAATCAATCATTTCATCTGTGCCAGACGCGAAGGCTAGCAACATTCCCGGCAACTCGCCAATGCTATCAAAATTGATGCATAGTGCTATATTGTCCAAGTCCACCTGAGATGCATAAGACCGTGAGCCTTTCATACCAAATTCCTCCCCTCCGAAAGACACGAATTGATAGCTCAGGTTGAGTTCCTGTTGTGCGAGAATACGAGCGAGTTCCAGCATTATCGCTACGCCTGCTGCATTGTCTGTTGCTCCTTGAGACAATGGATGTGTATCATGATGCGCACATACCAAAACTGTTTGTGGCGATTTCCCTTTTAGTTTGCATTCAATGCTCTGTATGTTCCCGGACTGTCTGGAGCCTTTGACTACCATTTTCATTTGCGAGCCAAACATATTCTCATGTAGAATTCTTGTCTGTGATGCGGATACGACTATTGATGGGATTCGTGAGAAAGATGGGATTAATTCACTGTTCAAGAAATCTCGGGGAGCCGCATCTCGTTCTAGGTCAAGAAATACTACACCATCAGGGTTCATTGCATAAAGCTTCTTCCACGATTCGGTCGTCTCTCCTGGTCGGTCAACATAGAGGGTGATGACTAACTTGTTCTCAACATCTTCTCGCTTCAGGCTGTCAATCATCTGATATGATCCGATATAGACAGTTTCGGATTCGACTCCTCCAAGAATTGTTGATGCGCTCATCCAACAAGGGACACCCTGTATCACTATGCTGTCATCAGGTAATCCCAGAGTCGCAGTCTCAGCCTCATAGAAGGAGTGTTCATGACCCAAAATCTGTATCGTCGCTAGTCCGGCGCTCCTGAAGCGTTCTTCTATCAAAAGCACAGCACGAGTTTCAGCATCGGATCCACTCACACGGGGTCCAATCTTACATAAATCCTCAATTGTCTTGTATGCTGCATCTTGGTCAAAATCTAGATTTATTGGCACAAACTAACCCTCGTAATCAGACTCGTGATGTATGTCAGTGTAATTTAGGTCTTATGACAATCTCTACTGCATCAAGTAATGCATGTTTTTGAAACACTTCAATGTTCTCCATGATGTTGTATAGATCCAATGCAGCAATCCCTAGTGACCAAATAGCATGCACAGCCCCAATGATTAAGACAGTCTAGAAGTACATCTGAGTCTGATGTTTCTTCAACCCTACAATCTTAGAATCTTCTTCTCGTTTCTCTAGGACCTCACTGACTGTCCGTAGACTCTTGAGTTTCGTTGCACTCTCATCCATCACTACTCGGACAATGACACGCGTCCTCTCGTCTGGATCATCTAACTTGTTCATCTCTCCCATCCTAGGTCACTTGGTTGGTGAGCACACAGGAAATCGTGGTTGGATGGTGGAGTAAATAAGAGTCCTTCAAACACCCTTTACCCGTTTAACGACCGGAGGTCTGATTTTGTAAAGGATACGACCCCCACAATATGGGCACTTCACCCCGGGAAGCGTTTTGAGACCTTCAGGAGTAACTTCCTTGTGGCACTTATGACAAACGTAGACCATTCCAGTCACCTGCTGGTGTCGCGGAGTAAGGCAATATGAAGCTTTTCGTAGGACCTATCTGTACTAGGTATCTACAACCTCTCCAGCCACAAGACCGCCGCTAAGTACCTCGGTAACTCTAACACTGAGAAGTGTTCCTGTGGAAAATCCACCTTGAACGGTCATGAGTGGACCTTCCTTGAGAGGATAGACCATTGTGAAGCCATGGTGGGTTTTGGACGGTTCTGCAGCAATCCCTCGGACCACTTTCCCCAGATACTGTTCCTTTTTCTGACGATTGATCCTCTCAGCTTCTTTTCTTAGAGTCTGCCCAAAGTGGTCCTTGAGAGATGACTCAGGATAACCCGCGAAAGCAGACCCAGGTAGTGAGCGAAATCCATAGAGAATGATTCTCTCAGCACCAGCTTCACTTACTTCTCGCATCATCTTGATTGACTGTTCAGTTGTTTCAGCATTTTCACCAGGGAGACCGTAAATCAGATAGACAAAGGGTTTCATGTCATAGGCTTTCGCAATTTGGACTGCATGGATTACATCATCAGGACTGCCACACTTCCCAATCTGACGCATATGCTGCTCAGACCCGGTTTCTAACCCGATATTGGGAGAGCTCGAGATCATAGATTTCTTCATTGTTTCGGCAACTTGCTTTGTGAAAAGACAAGCCTTCATGTTTTCAATTGCGATATGGACATCCCCTCTAGAAACTTGAGGGAGTGAGTTCAACCGACTGAGGAGGTCTTCAATTGCATCAAGATTTGCAGGAGGATGACATGGGTCCGTCAGAGGTTCCACACCTCGCATGTAATCTAAGAAACCAGGAGCTTCCAAGACAATTCGATGAACACCCAGTTCAAGAAGTTCTGTGACCTCTTGGATTATTGGATCAGCTGAACGACTCCTAGGAGGCCCCCAGGTACCAGGGACACTGCAAAAACCACAACCTGGAGGAATGTCCTCTGGACAATTCATTCTGATTGTTGAGTCGTTTGAGTCACAATTATTGCATTCTGTGCACTGTGTTCCATCAATGAGGGGGTATTTTGTCCTCCGAAAGTTTGAACATCCTCTGAGTATCTCAACATAGACTTTGCAAGCCTGATAAGCAGGATAGTCAACAATCCTTGTAGTTGATGGATGGTATCGCTCAGAGAGATCCTGCGAAGTGATGAAAGGGCGTGTCTGATTTGTCCGAGGTCTTTTCGATTCAAAGTAACTGATTCCACGAATTTCTGACAGCTCAATTTTCTCCTCAAGGAATCCTTGCTTTAAAAGCTCGTCAAGAGTTGCTTCTCCCTCACCAATTATGAGAACATCAGGTCGAATCTGTTTCAGAATATCCTCAGGTTCCGAGGTAATTGGACCACCAATTAAGACCCGGCCGCTCGGACGATATTGTCGCCAGAGTTTGACAGTCTTCAGAACCGCAAGTTTGTCCATAGTCATGGCACTTACAGCAAGATGGTCATATCGCCGTAGAGTACTCCCCTTGGAGAGAATGTTTTCCACTCTGGAGATTGCACACTGAACACTATGTTTTTCCAACACACCCGCAACAGTACGCGGTCCACAACCTATAGAATCCCTTGAGCTGGTACGTTGTCCCGAGTCTGCACTTAAGGCATCAACGATTAATACACGACCTGACATTAGTGACACTTTGGTATTCTATGTGGCTCTTTACTGTTGCCTAACAACAATTTTGCCCCTACTCATAGCACTTTTAAGGTACTACGAACAAAGCTTGCTCCGGCACAAAATATTAGCCAAAACTAAGGAGTATAATGCTGCGTGAGCGACGACGAAGGCGGAATTTGCCCGAATTGCGGATTGCCTCAAGACCTGTGTGTCTGTGAAACGATTGCACAGGAAGAGGCAAGGATTACTGTAACTATTGAACGTAGAAAATGGGGTCGTTTGACAACTGTTGTCGAAGGTTTTGACAAAAACATTGACCTCGGAGACCTTGCAACCAAACTGAAAGGAAAGCTTGCTTGTGGGGGAGCTGCCAAACATGGTCATATTGAGCTACAAGGAGACCATCGAGGCGTCATCCAAGATGTCCTAGCCAAGTTAGGATTTCCAGGAGAAATGGTTCAAGTGGATTGGTCGTTCCAAAGTTCAGGAAGAAGGTAACTCCATCTGATTAGGATGACTCATCAATCAATTACATCCATCTCTA
>JBHLPA010000073.1:0-9366 GCA_048939935.1 Promethearchaeota archaeon
CCTTGAATCTCTCAGGACCGATAAACGGTTCCATAAGTTATTGAAGTCTGATTAAGTAAAAAGAGGAGTGAGGTCGTGCTAGATGCACGACCGTTAAGACACGTTTCTCATTCTCTGATGAGATGAATGACATATTTCTTACCTCTGAAAAGATGTCCTGTATACTTCTACTCGCACCTGTGACTTGCACCTAAAGTGCTCCTCCATATCAGGCTCGGGTTTGTTTTTTTTCCTAAATTTCGCGAATGCCATTATTCAGACACCATGTTCGTCTGTGAAAGAATTGAATATCTATTAGCGTGTACAAGTTGGTGCCTTTTCTTACCTTGCACCTGTGATTTAATGTAAAAATCTGAATGACGGGGTTCTGATTATTGCGCTCTGATTATTTTCTCATTCTTACTAGAAACATAATAAAGGGTGTCTAACTACGCGGGCATGTTCTGAGAGATATCCAAATCTTCTTGGATTCTTCACAACAAATGGGTGTGACAGATATGTCGGAACTTCCTTGGACAAGTACTCTTCAGGTGAATCTATTATTTGACCTTCTAGATGAAGGTCTGGTTATACTTGATAATTCGGGTACGATTGTCCATTCGAATCAAGCATTTGCAGACTCTCTGCAGTATTCTGTTGGTGAACTAGTTGATCGCCATTTTGATGATTTTATTTCTAAGGAGCAGAAAGGAATCTTATCCTCACAAATGGTTGAGACTAGAGGTCAACCTGTTGACCTAGGTCTAATCACCAAAAATGGCAAGTTGATGAAAAATAGTGTACGGATTCTCAGCTTGTTTGAGGATGAGAACCAAAAGGGAGTCTGTTTGGTGATTACAGAATCTGAAGAGCCAAGGTCCGATTTCGAGAAGATTTTGTCCTGCGCTTATCTCAAAATGGTAACAGTTGATACTGACCTCAATATTACATATGTGAATCCTGCATTTAGTGAGGATGCTAGTAGGTTTATAGGATTTCCAGTGATTGAAGGCGTTGATCCTGGGTATCGTGACGAATTCCGACAGAAACTGGTTAAGGTCTTAAATGATGGTGTAAACCAAGAGATTGAGATTTCTGAAACTCATGAAGGGCGTCTCACTACATGGCACGTTTTAAGAATCGGCCCAATAAAAGATGAACATGGTGTCACAGGAGTTGTCATCGCAGGCTACGAGATAACTGATAGAGTCTTAGCTATGAAAGCTTTGCAAGAGAGTGAGGAAAAGTTCCGTGGAGTGTTTGAACATGCTGGCGACGCAATTATACTTACAGACGAAGAAGGTTGTATTCTATCTATCAATAAAGCAGAAGAGAAGCTTTTTGGCATAAATCGTGAAAATGTGATTGGAATGCCTGCTTGGGAACTGCAAGCATCGATACTCCCTGAAGATGAAAAAACTCCTGAACATACGCTGTATCTCAAGCAATCGCTCTCTTCTTTCTATGATACCGGTACTGCACCATGGTTGGAGAAGACTACACCCGGTAAATTTGTCAATCCGATTGACAAAAAACACAAAACTTTCGAACAAACAGCTTTTCGGATTCCGAGTTCAAAAGGATTTATGCTCTGTTCGTTTATTCGAGATACAACAGAGCAAACCAGAATTGAGGAAGCTCGAAAGATATCTGAGAATCGGTATCGTGCACTATTTGAGGAAAACAATGATGGGGTTGTAATAGTCGACCTTGCAGGAAAAACCGTTGATGCGAACTCCCGAGCAGCGGAAATTCTAGGATTTGACAATCCGGAATCTATGATTCATCTTCCATTTTCTGAAACAGTTCCGGAGGCTGAAAAAACTGATAGTATCAAGCGATTCGAGGACATGATGGGTGGGAAAACACTCCCGACATATGAACGGTCAGCAGTCAAATACGATGGAACTGAGATCATAATTGAGCAAACCAGCTCGGTTGTAAGAGACAAGGAAGGTAATCCTATTCATATTCAAATCATCATGCGAGATATCACCGATAGAAAAGAAACTCGGGCGACTCTTGATGAAGTACGTGAGAGATATGAGCTTGCCTTAAAAGGAGCTGACCTTGGAGTCTGGGACTGGAATGCTGCTGAGGATGAGATGGTTTTTTCTGAAAGATGGGCTGAAATCCTTGGATACTCTATTGATGAGATTGAACCAAATTATGCAGGTTGGGAAAAGCTGATCCATCCTGATGATATTGAACTAATGGAATCTAGGTGGAATGCACATGTTAATGGAGTGAATCCCTTCTATTCCTCAGAGCATAGAATGCGGACCAAGGCTGGCGGGTGGAAGTGGGTTCTTGAAAGAGGTAGGGTTGTGGAATGGAATGAGGAGGGCGGAACCAAACGCGCAACAGGAACTTTATTGGATATAACAGAGAGAAAAGTATTCGAGAAAGCATTACAACAGAGTGAAGAGAAATATCGAAACCTCTTGGAGAATATTCCTCAAAGAGTGTTCTTCAAGGATACTAACTCTGTCTACGTCGCTGTTAATCCCTCTTTCGCCTCACTTTTGGGAGTATCACCTTCGGAAATATTAGGAAAAACCGACTACGACTTCTTTCCTGAGGAATTAGCAGATCAATATCGAGCTAAAGATATGCAAGTTCTTGAAACCTTAGCAACATTGGAATATGAAGAACCTTTCATAGAGAGTAGTGAAGAACGAATCGCTCATACTGTAAAAGCACCTGTTCGAGATGACGAAGGGAATATCGTTGGTCTTATAGGCATATTTTGGGATATCACTGAAAGTAAACACTCTGCTGAAGTATTGAGAGAACAAGAATCAAGATACCGTACCATTGTCGAACAGTCTCTAATGGGTCTAGCAATTGTTCCTCGCGGATTCCAAAGCATCGCATTTGTCAATCCAAAGATTTGCGATATTCTTGGGTATTCTCAGGATGAACTCTTATCCTTAGACCCTGAAGGTGTGAGTGCACTTGTTCATCCCGATGATGTAGCTCAAATAGATGACTATCTCAACAATCGTCTAAAAGACAAGGAGCCTGGAGAACCCATTCAGGTTCGAATGATTCACAAAAATGGTTCAGAGATATGGGGTGATTTTTCGGCTGGTGGAATTGAATATGGTGATGTTCCTGCTGTACAAGTATCAGTAATTGACATCACAAAACGAATTATGGCGGAAACCGAAGTTCTTAGGGATCGTCAGGTCTTTAGAACCATTGCTGAAGGAGCTATTCAAGCTAAAGATACTGGTGAATTAAGTACAGAGTTATTGAAGGGTATCATCAGTTCATTGGATTTTGATTTTGGCACAATAAGGCTTTATGATGAGAAGAATAATGTTCTTCGATTTGCAGCACTTGAAGGAATTGAAATCAGTGACACCATCCAGGAGCTACCCCTGACTGAGGAATTCGGTAATGACTACATCATTGTTCATTCTGCATTAAATAAGACGCCAGAATTCATTTCTAATGTTCATGATGAAGCATCGCACAAGTCATACCTGATGCGCCTGAAGGGCTTTGGGGCGTCATCATCTGTTGCTTATCCAATCCTTGATGATGACCAGAATCTTCTTGGAGTTCTGAGCCTAGCCACACATACCCCGAGAACATACTCTGAAGGTGACAAAGAATTATTCTCCACAATTGTGAATATGCTGGGTTCTGTGCTTGAGCGAAAGAGTGCTGAAAAAGCACTGCAAATCAGTGAACGGAGATACCGCGAACTACTCACGAATATCTCTGAAGGAATGGCTATTGCAGACCTCGATGAGAATATTCTATTTGTGAACAACTCATTTGCTGATATGCTAGGATACGATCGTGATGAACTCGTTGGAACAAGTATTCTTGATATTATTATAGAAGAAGACAAAGAGAGAATACTGTCCCAGACCGATAAACGTCGAAACGGTGAGAGTACTTCATACACACACGGTTTTGTGACGAAAGATGGTGGGCAAAGGATTGTAAGGGTTTCAGCAGTCCCATCTCGCGATGATGATGGAAAAGTTGATGGCACAATCGCAGTTGTTACAGATATAACAGAACGTATTCAAAAGGATGAGGAGATTCAACGGCTTAACGAGGAACTAGCCCAACGAGTTGAAGAACGAACAGCAGAGTTGGCTGCAGCTAACAAAGAGTTAGAAGCCTTTTCATACTCGGTTTCACATGATCTGAGGGCCCCCCTTAGGACAATTGATGGATTTAGTCAGGCACTTCTAGAAGATTATTCGGATTCCATTGATTCCACTGGGAAAGATTTCCTTCATAGAGTTCGTGCTGCAGCGACTCATATGGCTTCACTAATTGAAGATCTTCTCATGCTCTCAAGAGTTGCACGTGCAGAGATGGACCGTGTTGATGTTGACCTGTCTGAGATTGCTAGGGCGATTATTGACGAGTTTCAAGAAGTTGAGCCTGAGCGAGAGGTTACAGTCAAAATCTCGGAAGACATTCATGCACATTGTGACCAGCGGCTAATTAGACTTGTACTTCAGAATCTCTTGGAAAATGCATGGAAATTCACAAGTAAAGCTTCAGATGCTCAAATTGAGTTTGGATGTGTTGAAAAAGATGAAGGGACACAATTCTATATCAAAGACAATGGCGCTGGTTTCAATATGGATTACAGTGACAAGTTGTTCATTCCTTTTCAACGACTACACCAATCTGAGGATTTTCCAGGTTCCGGAATTGGTCTAGCAACAGTGCAACGAATTATAAACCGCCATGGTGGGAAGGTATGGGCAGATAGTGTGATTGAAGAAGGTTCAACCTTTTACTTCACCATTCCTGAATCAAGAGGTGTGGAATAATGTCCTCAAAAAAGATCCTTCTTGTCGAAGACAACACTGACGATGTTCTATTGACATTGCGAGCTTTGCAACGTGCAAATATTCTGAATGAAGTCGTTGTTGCAAGAGATGGATCTGAGGCTCTTGACTATCTTACCTCCGAAGGTCAATATGTAGGACGTGATATGACTGACCGTCCTGTTGTTGTACTACTCGATTTGAAAATGCCCAGAATGGGTGGTTTGGAGTTCTTGGAGAAGGTGCGAAAAATAAGGTCTCTAAAGTTTCTACCAGTTGTCATACTCACCTCCTCTAAAGAAGAACGAGATGTTTGTGAGAGTTATAATCTCGGGGCAAACTCCTACATCCAAAAACCTGTAGATTTCAACCAGTTTGTCGAGGCTATCAGAACACTTGGGCTGTATTGGCTTGTGTTGAATGTGAATCCCCCAGGAGGCCCTGAAGGCTGTGACCAACAAGGTTCGAATATTACTCATTGAAGACTCAGAGGATGATGCTCTTCTCATTGAACGAGTCTTGAGAAAGGGTGGTCTAAATTCAACGATTAAACGGGTTAGTACCTCTGATGAGGTGCGTATAGCATTAGATGATGGTAAGTGGGATGCAATCCTCTGTGATTATATGATGCCTAATTTCAGTATCAAGGATGCAATGGAGGAGATTGGAGGTAGAGGGATTGATCTACCTTTCATCATAGTTTCTGGGACAATTTCAGATGAAGTCGCAGTTGAAATGATGCGAGCTGGTGCCCACGACTATCTTACCAAGAATAACCTGAGTCGTTTGGTGCCAGCCATAGAACGAGAGATTGTTGAAGCTGCTCATCGACGGAAACGGCAAATAGCAGAGGTAGCTCTGCGTGAGAGTGAGAGAAAACACCGCATGCTTGTAGAATCACTGACTGACATAGTTTTCGTTTTAGACCCTCATGGTGAGATTTCAGAATTCTATTCAAAAAGTGGATTTGTTCCTGGTGTTAGTCCTGGGAAGCATGTCGGTAGAAACCTATCAGAACTACTTCAATCATCAGCTGCAGCCAAATTCTCTGAAACTGTCAGAGAGGTCATTACGAACGGTAAAAACCAGCGGTTTGAATATCCGATTGACATGATCGACTCTCGAACTTGGTATTCAATAAACATCAGTCCTCATGAGGATGGGAAACGTGCAGTTGTTGTGATGCGTGATGTTTCAGATCTGAAGAGAGCTGAAGAGGAATCTCGTGCAGCGCATAATATAGCTCTACTCTATCAAGACATTACTGGCCATGATATTCGAAATTTCCTTCAGGCGATACTGATAGCTTCAGACCTGTTGTCTGAGGATGAAACCGATATAACTAGATCCTCATTGATTGAGCATATCAATGAGTCTGTATCAGAGTGTAATAACCTAATAACATCAGTTCAATCAACAGCGACTCTTCTTTCAACACCCCTTGAGAAGGTCTCTCTTGATGTTTCACTAAAGAGATGTATAGATACTTTCAAGGAGAACCATGAGAATATTACTGTGAACATGAAGATTCCTAAAACTCACACTATCATTCATGCTGACCATTTTCTAAACCATTTAATTACAAACATTCTCTCAAATGCAGTAAAATACAACGAAAATGAGCAGAAAAAAATCTGGATTGAACTCGATGAGGACAATGGAGGATATGTGGTCACGATTGCAGATGATGGTATAGGCATTAGTGACATAATGAAAAAGAACTTACTCAACCCCGCGCGTCGTTCCGGCGGTGTTGGAATCCATCAGTGTGTCCAGATAACCAGTAAATACCGAGGTACTTTCGAAATCTTGGACAGAGTCAAAGGTGACCATACTAAGGGTGCTAAATTCAGAATCTGGTTCCCAAAAGCTGCTGTTTAAACATAGAAGAACGGCCTCTCTTTTATTGCGATGATTTCTCTAGAATCTATAGTCTTCAGTAAATCAGAGGAGAATGGTAATATCCGCCCGATTTCATGAAACTGAGCATCTTTTGCCTACACCTCTCGGGACAAAAGTCTTTACTCGTTTTTAATGCCGTAAGGAAGGGTGATCCTTAGATGAAGGTAGCCATGGCTCAAATTAATCCGATTGTTGGCGACATCAAGGGAAATCTAGCAAAAGTCATAGAGAAACTAAAGGAGTGCAAGAAACTAGATGTCAATATTCTAGCTTTTCCTGAGATGGTGATAACAGGATACCCTCCCCAGGATCTATTACATGAACGCGCCTTCATTAAAGCAAATCATGATGCTATCAAATCTATTGCGAACTCCACAGACGGGCTTGTTGCAATAGTTGGATTCGTGGACTCTGATGACAAAGGTCTCCTGTATAATGCAGCTGCAGTGTACGAGAATGGAAGATTATTGCATATAGTTCACAAGACGCTTCTTCCAACATACGATGTTTTTGACGAGGAACGCTATTTTGAACCAAGCAAGAGTATTACTCCGGTCAAGGTAAAAGTCAAAGAAACGGAGATAATGCTTGGTGTTGAAATTTGTGAAGACCTTTGGGACGATGCTTATGACAACAAAGTAACTGATATTCTTTGCTCCAAAGGTGCACAACTTGTCATCAATATTTCTTCTTCACCATTCCATGTTGGAAAACAGTTTGAGCGTGAAAGGTTGGTTCGTGAAAAGGCTACAAAGAACAAAACACCCGTCTTTCTAGTTAATCTTGTTGGAGGGCAAGATGAGCTTGTATTTGATGGTCGCAGCATAGCTGCTGACTCTAAAGGTCGAATGATTGCCTTTGGCGCTCAGTTCGAGGAAGATTTGATTGTGACAGATTTGGACCTCACCACAGGTGAAGCGAAACCTCTTACAAATCCAAACTACGATGCTGACGCAGAGATGTACAATGCATTAGTCCTAGGTATCAAGGATTACTTCAGGAAGACTGGATTCAAGAAAGCTGTCCTGGGACTAAGTGGAGGCATTGATTCGTCGTTGACTGCTTGTATAGCTGCGGACGCAGTAGGTCCAGAGAATGTCATTGGTGTTTCAATGCCATCCAATTATTCCAGCGACCATTCAAAGAGTGATGCTGAGTTACTTGCGCACAATCTGGGAATCAAGTATATCCAAATACCAATCCAAGAAATTGTCAATGCCTACCATACCACTTGGGATGGTCCACTAAAGGAGTTACGTGCTCATTTTGGAGTTGACATATCACAAGACAATCCCGTCGCTGATGAGAATATACAGCCACGAACTCGTGGGAACATTCTGATGGATATATCCAATCGACTAAAAACTTTGAAAATTCTTGTTCTCAATACAGGCAATAAGACAGAGATTGCTCTTGGCTATTGTACTCTGTATGGTGATATGACTGGGGGGGTTGGCGTTATTGGAGATGTCAGCAAGCTTGAAGTGTATAGACTCTCAGAATATGTGAATCGAAAAGCGGGGAAACAGGTTATTCCGGAGGGCTCACTCACTAAGAAACCCTCAGCTGAGCTGAAGGAGAATCAATTTGATCCATTTGATTTTGATATTGTCAGTCCAATGGTTGATGAGATTGTGGCAAATAGGCGAGGTAAGCATGAACTTCTAGACATGGGTTACCCCAAAGAAGTGATTGAGGATGTCTATAGACGAGTCCGCCTTTCTGAGTATAAACGGTGGCAGGCACCTCCATGCATACGTATTACTAAGAAGTCATTTGGTATGGGATGGAAGATGCCGATTGTCAATCATTTTTGGGAGTGATACTAAGAACCTAGAATTAACGTTTCGATGATGAAGTAGAAGAAGGATGCACTACCAATGTAGAATATCATCACAATGAATGCTGCTGTTAGATTCATCCAGATTTTCTTATCCTTGATTATGTTGTAACAGATGAACGTAGATAGTCCTAGTAACATCTCTGGTATAACGATGTACCATGCTAGATTTCCAGTCATACCCTCCACAGTGGCTGTCCATGATGGGAGATAAACCAGAGTCAATTCAGATATGCTAAATACAATGAGTGAGAGTATGGCAACTGCAACATAGGCACGGATGACCGACATTCGTTCTTGAACTTGATTTCCAATGAAGAGGATGATGAAGAATGGTATTGTCCAAAGTCCAGCCATGTATATTGGAACCGTTCCTCCGATCATAGGGAACCCGTCAGTTGGAAACTGGAGTGCTCCAAGTGTTTCAGCAAGATACCAATCCGGGAAGACCATCAATAAGCTGAGAATGAATGAAAAGATCCACATTCGCATCCAATATTCATATCCAATCCGAAATCCATCTATCATTATCAGTCCATTATAGACAGTTACAACGACCAACAGCTTTGCACTGATTGGGGCTGAAACAGGCATCAGAATGCCAAGAGCGGCGATGAACGAGAAGATGATGTGAATGAACAGGAACTCTCGGATTGCCTTGTCCTTGAATAATTGCATTACCTCTCTCCACTCTCTCATTAGACTGACAACCTATAAACTATGAGGGCTATCTCATGCTAAGACTTATCTTCACTCATGAATGGAACACGCCTAAGCTATTGTTCTAACCAATTTTGTGAAATCAATAGTACGCTAGAGAGGAGTTAAAATTGTCAG
>JBHLPA010000074.1:0-9258 GCA_048939935.1 Promethearchaeota archaeon
CACTCTATAACACCAAGTTCGTGTTTCTTTGGTGCTAATTTTTCCAAATCGACTTTAACTTCAATCTGCGTACTCACACTGTGTGGCACTCTGTCAATAATCTCTATGTTGACTTTTCTCTTGGAGAAACTCTGAATCTCTAAACGGTATTTGTAAGATCTTCTGAGTTTCCCTCTTAGAACTCCTGCTTTCTCCATATCGCGCTCGACAAGTTTTTTCTCAGCCTTCACATCATATGCAACTCTAGTTCCTATTTTGAATTCCTCTCTCGGTGCGATTTGTCCAAGAGAGGTTTCACCAATGTAATCTCCTTCCGAGAAGACCTTCACTTTTCCTGGAAGGATCACATTGTCATTGTTTGCAACCTTGTCCTGAGCAGCGACCTCTGCCATGCCTTCAGCATACCAATAGTGGATTGTTGAGGAATCAAGCTCCTCCTCGGTCAATGTGACTGGATGTTTTTCGTCATCTGAAGGTATCGTGAGTTTCTTTGGAATTTCATACACAGATATACCAGAAACTGTTTCTACGGCTTCTGCAAACTCCTCCACAATCTCAGGTGGCGGTGCTGGAGGCGCGATTCCTGCAACAGCAGCTACCTTCATTGAAGGTTTGGGCACACCACGTTTGCGTCTATCTGGCGCAGAGGTTCTTTCTAATGAAGGATCGTATGCTGTAATATAGAATGGTCTACCTTCAACTGCTTCAATAGGTCGTGCCGTCGCAGTTGAGATTGTCAGATTAATTTTTGACCAATCCTCTTGAGTCTGATTTGATACCATCGCAATTCTTCGAAGGTTTGTTCTCTGAGACTGCAGGTCCACATCATACCTAGGACTCCAAGCAGCACCATCAGTTTGGTAGGTTACATCAAGTTCTATATCCGCAGCAGAAGACACTTCCAATGAAATTTCAACAGCATAAGTAGTGACTGTTTTTCGCTCAGAATTGATTTGTCCTATATTAGCTCTCAGGACTTTCATTTCATCATCAACTTGGACAAGTTCCTCATTCAGATTCCGAACCTTTGTTTGAATGTCACTAGTGAGCTTGGTTGCCTTTGTGTCCATCTCAGTGAGTGATCTAATATCTCCCTCATTAGCGGCGTACACAGCTCCAAAGTGATTCGTAAATTCAGTTACCATACTTTCAACTTGCGCAAGTCGACTCTGTTGAAATTCTAGCTCGTCTTGAATTTCCAAACGTTTCTTCTCCAACTCCTTAAGTTCATCATAGAGCGCTTTGATATTGGCGGAAGGCTCAAACACTTCTGTTGAATGTTGAACATCGATACTTGATAGCTTTGCAGGTCCATGTCCCTTCACCCTAAAGCTATCAGAATGCGCATAGTTTGTGATGCCTGTCAGAAACACTTTTTGTGGTCCAGCTTCAAGTTTCACTTTTCCAGACCTTGTGACCCGAGCAGCATCACGAAACACAGTAACCTTTGAAATAGCTGCTTGAAGTTTAGTCAAATCAGTTCTCCCTTCTTGGAGAAGAGCTCAACTCCATTTATTCTTTCGCAGAAAATTCAGATGTTTTCATATGGTGACCTTATCAAAAAGCAACATCCCTCAATGCATCCGGCTTCATCTATCACTGAATAACTGACCATCTGGTGATATTATGATTGACCAGACATATGGAAAACCACCATTATAACGTTGTGATGGTCCTGAAATCCATTTTCAGAAACCTCACTACTCACAATGTGAATACTTATGGATATTTATTATAGTATTATAATATAATAAAATAGTTTATAATATCGAACATCCATATTTGCTCATATAATTACTTTGTAGGAGTATAAGAGGATGAGCAGAGACAGTAGCACGATAGTTGGTGATGGCGACGTGACATGGGGCAAGGTTAGTCGTCCAATGAATGCTTCAAATTCCTTGGCATTCATGGAAATTCGTCTCCGATCAATTGGGAAAGCACTCAATGAGGTCAAGACCAAGAGATCACGCCTTGAGCAAGCGTTACGTAAAGGACACGTACCTGAGTCTGAATATGCTAGTTCTCTATTGAAGCTAATTGTTGAAAGTAATACTCTCACAAAAGAGCAGGAAGAGATTACAGAACGGATTAAGATCCTACGAAATAAAGGACTCTCTCAACGTTAAGAATCATACAAATGACAAGCAACTAGTCTTCCATTTCCAACATCTAGAAGTTCAGGTTCTTCAACAGGACATCTTTCAAAAACCTTGGGACATCTTGGATGGAATCTGCAACCAGTTGGTGGATTAATCGGACTTGGAATCTCTCCTCGAGGAATTGCCTCTGTCTTCTTTATCTTTGGATTTGGTATTGGGATTGCACTCATAAGTCCCACAGAATACGGATGAAGCGGATCTTCGTATAGACTGTCTTTGTCTCCGACCTCAACTATCCGACCAAGATACATTATCGCGATTCTATCACAAACATGACGTGCTGTAGCTAGATCATGGCTGATGAATAAGTAGGTCAAATCTAGTTCTTTCTTAAGGTCCGTCATCAGATCAAGTATTTGTGCTTTGATTGAAACATCCACCATTGCGACTGGCTCATCCGTAACTATGAATTCTGGATCAAGGACAATTGCTCTGCCAAAAACAACACGCTGTCGTTGCCCCCCGCTTAGCTGATGGGGTAATCTGTTATAGAATGAACTTGCTGGAGAGAGGCCAACTCGTTCCAATGTTGCCTCCGCTTTCTCTCTCCTCTCTGCTTTTGTCCCTATTCTTTGAAATTTAAGAGCGTCTGCAATTGCATCTCCCACTGAGAGTCTTGGATTAAGTGCGGATGTCGGATCCTGGAATGTAAATTGAATACGCTTGCGTAGATTGCGTAACTCATTCCCTCTTATCTTCGCAATGTCTTCGCCATCATATATTATCTCACCCGCTGTTGGTCTTATTAAGCGAACACATAGTCTTCCGGTTGTTGTCTTTCCCGAACCGCTTTCACCTGCAAGACCTAAGACTTCCCCTTTCTTTATCTCAAAGGAAATATCATCCACAGCCCTGACGAAGTCCTTTTCCTTAGTCACAAGAGATTCTACAAATCCTTTCTGAACGGGGAAATACTTCTTTACGTTTCTGAATTCCATAAGTGCCAATCATCATCCCTCCGGATAAAGGTGACATGCAACATATCTGGAATTCCTTACCTCCACAAGCGGTGGTACGACCGACCTGCAGATATTCATGGCATGTTTGCATCTAGGATTATACATACAGCCTGGAATTGGATTAACCAAATCAGGTGGAGCTCCAGGAATCCAAGAGAGTGTCTTGTCAGGTTTGGTCGAGTCTGGGACCGACTGCAAGAGGTCTTTTGCATAAGGATGAAGAGGTTCCTCAAAAAGATCGATTGTTGGAGACAGCTCCATAATCCTTCCAGTATACATGATAGCGATACTGTCCGCTGTCTGCGCAAGAACCCCAAGGTTGTGTGTAATGAGGATCATTGTGAGATTGAATTCTTCCTTTAATTCAGCTACCTCTTCGAGAATCTGAGCTTCGACAATAACGTCGAGAGACGTTGTGGGTTCGTCTGCAATCAAGAGTTTTGGTTTGAGTGCAAGACCAAGTCCAATCATAACGCGTTGCCGCATTCCACCACTGAACTGATGAGGGTAATCGCCAATTCTTTCCGGTGATATGCCTAAGCCATCAAGAATGTCCCTTGCATTGTCTAAGGCTTCTTCCTCCTCAATGTCTGGGTAGTGCGCCTTCATGATTTCAACGAAATGGGTACCTATGGTATTCATAGGATTCAATGATGTCATGGGGTCTTGGAAAATATAAGCAATCTCGTATCCTCGCAGAATCCTCATCTGATCTTCAGATAATTGAGCTATATTCACAAAACCTCGTCCAATGAAACTCTTTTTGTCACTAATGTCTTCTTTAAGGTCGAAGAAAATATCACCATTTGTAATCCTGCCCGGATAGGGCACAAGACGCATTATTGCCCTGCCTAATGTGGTCTTGCCACATCCGCTTTCTCCAGCAAGACCTAGTGTCGTGTTCTCAGGAATTGTTAGGGAAACTTCATCAACAGCCCGAGCCAGACCCCTACGAGTCTTATATTCGACAGTAAGGTGATCAATCTCAAGGAGGTTGGGTATGTCCAAGTCTGCCACTCTTATCACTCCTTTAACTTTGGTGTCAAAACCTCATTAAGTCCCTCACCAGCCATTGTGAAACCCAAGGCAAGGATAACAATCATCAAACCTGGAAAAGTGATGCTCCACCATTTTCCAGCAACTAATTCTTTAAAGCCCCAGGTGAGATCCCATCCCCAATCAGGAACATCAACTGGCAAACCTAATCCAATAAACGTTAGCCCAGCTGCCGTTAGAATTGCATCTGCGAAGTTTATAGACATGACAACAATTGCAGAGGGAAGAACATTAGGCAGGATGTAGTTGAAAAGTATCTCCCTGTTTCTCGCTCCCATCACAATTGCTGCTTCTACATATGGAAGTTCCTTCACAGTCAAGACTTGGCTTCGAATTACTCTGAAGTATGATGGTATGTAGACAACCGCAATGGCTAGTGCCATGTTGACAACGCCCGGCCCCAGCATTGCTGCTATAGCAAGAGCTAAAACTAACCCAGGAAACGCAAAGATGCTGTCCATAACAAGTGATGTTCCTCTGTCAACGAGTCCACCGCTATAGGACGCAGCCAAACCTACAGGGACACCAATTGAAAAACAGACTACTACGGACAAAATCGCGACTTGGAGCATAATAGATCCTCCTGTAATAACCCTGCTGAGAAGGTCTTGACCAAGGGTAGTCGTTCCGAGAGGAAAGCCTGCAGAAGGAGCTGCACCATAGGGACCCACATCAAGTCTTGATGGATCATAGGGGACAATCCACCACGAAATAGCTGTCATATAGACTACACAGAACACTATCATTAGACCAGCCATTGAGATATAACCTGGAGAACCTCTCTCGCTCAAAATTGGATAAATATCAAAAACAAGTATGATGATCAGCGATAGTGATATTCCTCCAACTGCAAGTGATACTCCAAGGTTCGATTCCTCTATACCAGCTGGTTGGTTAAAGAATCCTAATATGAAAGATATCAAAAACATAATTGAAGAAACAAAACCGAATACGAAATTAGCTCTACCTTTTGTCAGTACTTCTTGTTTTATTAAAACTCGTCTAAAAGCACTAGTCACCAAAAGAACTAATCCAAATAGAAACGTGTAGCCCAC
This sequence comes from Promethearchaeota archaeon, assembly GCA_048939935.1. GTDB lineage: Archaea > Asgardarchaeota > Thorarchaeia > Thorarchaeales > Thorarchaeaceae > SMTZ1-45. The sequence goes on from JBHLPA010000074.1 coordinate 5,233, forward strand.
TACAAATAGACCAATCCCTGAGAATGCAGTCAAAGCAAAGCCGAACAACCCAACTAGAAAGATGATGGTGATTGCAACAATTAGAATGAATGCAACCCACCATTTACCTTGTTTCTCTGAGAATGTTTCTTTGGACGGTTTAAGCTGCAAGAAAACTCCGCTGACAACTCGTTTCTGGTTCATACTCAAACCTCCTATAGTCGAATTCTCGGATCAAGATAGGCATATAGAATATCCACTACTAATGTGACCAAGCTAACGAGTATTCCAAAGAACACTACAACTCCCTGAATTGCTGTATAGTCCCTGTGACCGAGTCTTTGGACGAGATACTGTCCAAGACCTGGCCAACTGAACGTTGTTTCTGTGAGGACTGCTCCTGCAAGCAGCAAAGCAAACTGGAGCCCAATCATTGTGAGAATGGGCAAGAACGCATTCTTGAGCGCGTAGGAATAGGTGACTTTACTCTCGGAAAGACCACGTGCTTCTGCAGCGACGACAAAATCCATTCTGAGTGTTTCAAGCATGTTAGTTCGTGTGAGCCTGATGAAGATACCGCAAAGGACTGTTCCAAGAGTGATTGAAGGCAACAATAAGTAACGAAATGCTACAAAAAACGCTTCCAGGTTTCCAGTCAGGAGGGCGTCAATCGTATATAATCCAGTGATTCTGGTTGGTGCGTCGATGCGCGGGTTGAAGCGTGTACCAGTGGGTAGAATATGTAACCAGATTGAGAAGATGAATTGAAGTATCATTCCAAGGAAAAAGACCGGAATTGCATAAGTGACAATTCCAAATAACCTGATTCCATGGTCCTGTGCACTATCATAGCGCTTCGATGATCTTACTCCAAGTGCAACCCCCAAAAGAACGGCAAATAGCATCGAATAAATCGCCAGTTCAAGTGTGGCTGGAAATCTCGTAACAATGGCGAAGCTTACTGGCGAATAATCCTGCATTGATAGTCCAAAGTTTCCAACCAGTAGTCCTCCTAGATAATTGAAATATTGGACAATTAGAGGAGCGTCAAGCCCAAGTCTTTGACGGAATTCTGCTAGTACTTCGGGATCAACATTCTTCTCGAAATGGAGCAGTGCTGGATCTCCTGGTACGATTCTTATTATCACAAAGACAAAGGTGAGAAGTAGCATTATCATTGGGATTGTTAGAAGAACTCGACTTGCGACATATGTCCTTAGAGTCATTTGCTTCACCTTCATACAAACGAATACTAGAATGTCAAGAAATTCTCTCAGTGGTCATCTTAAAGCCTTCGGCCTAAGTAATAACATAATCACCCGTTTCAAAAAATAGGTCATCTAATTTCCAATTAAAAAAAGAGAGGAAAAGGCAGATAGTTCAGATCTGCCTTTAAAAAGATACTAAGATGCAGGTTCTTGTATAAACAATAACCAGTTACGCCAGTTGACTGTGATATCAAGAACGACTCCCTGTATATCCAGCTTCGTGACTGCGACAGTATTGCTCTGCCAAAGAGGAACTACTGAGCATTCCTCCGCTTGTAGTGCTTGAAGGTCTTCATATGCTGTTTGTCGTGCAGCATTGGTTGTAGCGCTTCGACCCGCAACCCAGAGATCATACTGATCAACTCCTCCCTGAGGAGCAGTGCTGTTGTATCCTAGATTAAGCCAGGAAGCAAACGGTAAGAACTCGTAGTTGTCAGGATCTATGAAGTCTGGATACCACCCATAGATGAATACATCCATTGTACCATCGTTACGTGCAAGTCTGTAGCTTGGCCAGTCGAGACCAGTCAGTGTAACATCAATAACACCACTGTCTTCCCAGTCTTGCTGATAGACAAGTGCCTGTTGTTGACTTTGTGGATAGTGTCCGGAGCTCTCATAATAGAGATTTAGCGCCAACTTATGTGTTGTATTGTACCCGAAGGGCGCCAAGAGTTCTCTGGTCTTTGTGTAGTTTGCGTCGCCCCACATCTCAAAGTCATCTGTGTGGTAGGCCATTCCGATTGGTATCATGCTGTAAAGTTCTTGGAAGTAACCTTTGAATACAGAGTCAACCACATGGGTCCTGTTGATAGCTGCAGTAATACCTTGTCGTACTTCTGTCTCGTTGTATGGGTATATTGCCTGTTGGAAGCAGAGATATTGTATCTGGGCTCCTATACCTTCCCAAACGTGTACGTTTGTGTTATCCTTGAATGCATCAATCTGGTCAGCTGTAAGCTGTCTGTATGCTACGTCAATCTCTCCAGAAGTCATTGCTGCCGCGAGAGCTGTGTCACTCGCATACATCTGAATGATGATTCTGTCTGTCTTTGGATAACCAGCGGCTGCATTCCAATAGTCTGGATTCTTTACCAGGGTGATATGATCATCACTGCCGCCTATCCTTACCCATTCACCAAGGAGAAATGGACCTAATGCACATGGAGTCTGTGCTGTCTCGTTGTAGCCGACAAGTTCATCCATCGGAGCTACAGCTCTATCAACCATAAAGGATGCTGCACAAGACATTAGTTGCAAGAAGGGTGCAAAGGGTATCTTTAGGTAGAATCTCACTACAAATTCACTCATTATCGTGACATTATCAATGATTGCGTCATATTCCATGTTCAGCTGTGGACCATCAAGCTCGAAAAGACCAACTCCTGTAAGATTACAGTTTCTGTCAAAGGTGTATTTGACGTCCGTGGCATTGAACTCTCTTCCATCAGGGAATAACACGTTTTGACGTAGTGTGAAGTCCCATATTGTTCCACCTCCACTAGTCGTCCATGACGTTGCTAGTGCAGGTTGTATATCATCTGCTCCTGCTTGCGAGCCAGGTTCTATTTGAACCAACCCGGAGCTGAGAGAGATGATCATCTCCCATCCAAAGTAGTCGTAGGCTTGTGCCATGTCCAAGCTTGATTCAACTGAATCAGTTGTACCTATCAATATGGTGGGTACTCCTGGACCTGGCGGAAAGAACACCATATATGCTCCAACGCCGCCAACGACAACTATGATGAGGACTATAGCAATTACTTGATTTCTTTCCAAGTGTTACAATCCTCCTCATTCCCGCGCGGTTTATATCGCGTCGTAAGAAGTACTCAAATAGTATTCACTATTACATATAAGTGAGTACCTTTGCGTATAGCATGTGGATATTCAAACACAAGTAAGTTTAGAAGTCTGGGCTTCAGAGCGCGCTTTTTCAAAAGAGTAAGACGTCAAAAATTGTGGAATCGATAGTGAAGAAGCTATCGAGTCTCTTCTTCAGTCCTAAGGTACCTGAATCTCTCCCATCATTTTGGAGAAAGATGTGTAAAATAGTAGCGGTGCTGCAATAGGGGGTTGATTACCCCCGATTCAGCGTCTTGTTCTAAATTTCTTCGAAGTCTATAACACGTGTTGGTTATCTTACATTAACCGGGATTGAGAACTTACTCACCATAACAACTATTGGATCCATAATCTTTGAGGTTTCCAAGAAGGAATGAAATTAGTTTATATTGAAGCACAGATACTTCAGCATGGCGAGCGTGTGGGCTTGTTTTTCGTTACATGCCCTAAATTACGAAACTCCCCCCTCCTACCACGATGCCCATATGTTCGCCAACCTCCACTTCTATTTCTGGAAGTACACTCTTCAAGATGGTAGACATGTAAGAGTCTGTTCGTTTATCAAGTCACATTTAACCAGATATCCCGTGTTTTCACCATCAATTAAAAGTAATTCAGTATGGGAGAAAAAAGCAAATCAGTTGATTCAGACGAAAGAATACTCGCAACTGTTTGCGAAGTCGTGGATGAGTGGATAACTAAGATTAGAATTGAAGCACAGATTCTATCGACTGCTAGTGTGGTAGAGAATGAGAGAGAAACAAGTGTTGTATCTTATGAATTGATTCGAGAACCAATTAGATTATGATTGACCTGCCATCATCTTGACTTGAGAGGGCCTTAAGAGTGTCTTTATCCTTGATTCTAGTAGTATTGCATTTGAGAAAGTTGCTTTCTTCGGTAATGGTGTTCTGTCATCTCCTTAGAGTACTAC
>JBHLPA010000075.1:0-9240 GCA_048939935.1 Promethearchaeota archaeon
AAACCTCAGAGACCCAGAAGGAGAGATTCCAGATTGGGATATATCACCAAAGGATGTCATGCGAGGACTATGTCAAGCTGTTGAGAAACTAGGTCTCCCTCATGTGATGCATTATCATCCTAACAATCTAGGGCGTGTTGGAAACATAGCTACCACTATCCAACAGCTCGATTCGATTCGTGACATCAAGGGCTATGGTGGGAGGAAGCAGATTTGCCATCTCACACACATGTCCTTCGAAACTCTGGGTAGTGTCGAAGAGAACAGTGAGGAATGGAAGGACATTCAGTCTGGCGGTCTAGAATTTGCGAAGTACTTCAATAAGAACAAACACTTCACTGCAGACATGGGTCAGATCACTTTTGGCCCTGCGACAACTATGACTGGAGATGGACCCTTTGAGTTTTATCTCTATCAGCTTACCGGAGGTAAGTGGGTAAATCTCTCAGTAGATGTTGAACTCCCAGGTGGTGCTGGAATTGTACCTTACACCTATTCACCGAAGGCTGCTGGGAACTCTGTGCAATGGGCTATTCCACTGGAGTTCGCTCTTAGCGTTGATGATGTCTGGCGATGCATCATGAGTACAGACCATCCAAATGCTGGACCTTTCACAAAGTACCCCCTTGTCATGTCTTGGTTGATGAGCAAGAAACAACGCGATATCTGGATGGAAGACATGCATAAGTTTGTACACGAACGAACCGCTCTGGAAACCATCGATCGTGAGTGGAGCCTCTATGAACTAGCAATTTCAACAAGGGCTGCTCCTGCAACAATCATGGGCATTGAAGCAAACAAAGGCCATCTTGGTGTAGGTGCCGATGCGGATGTTTCAGTATATGATGTTGATCCCATGAAGGTTGACTTGGCCAAGAATCCTGAACGTATAATCAAGACATTCTCACAATCATACCTTACATTCCTTCGTGGTAAACAAGTTTCCAAGAAGGGTAAGTTGAAGAGTACTGAGAACAAAAAGGTTTGGACCATTCATCCTGAGTTGAATGAGTCTCTCTGGGAACGAATCAATAAGGAGCTTGAAGTGATGATGAATGATTGGTATTCACACTCCTTCTACAACTACCCTGTCCCTGTGAGGTACCGAGCTCCCTTGGAACAAACAATTCCTGTAGACTCAACTTCTGTACCGGCTTAATTGCTGGTGACTGCATGACAGAAGAGACCCCTGAAGACTTAGAATCAGGATATGAAGGGGTAGGTGAGTACTATGATCTCTTTGCAGACAATTTGGATATTCCGTTCTTCCTAGACTATGCAATGAAAGTGAGGTCTCCAATACTTGACCTAGCAGCTGGAACAGGAAGAGTCAGTTTTGCACTTGCTCAGGAAGGATTTGAAGTCGTAGCATTAGAGCGGTCGAAATCGATGCTAGGAGTAGCAAGGAAAAAACAACAGGTCGCTTCAAAAGAGGTTGCCAAAAGAGTGCAATTGGTAGAGGGAACAATGAAGGATTTTTCATTGGGTAAAAAATTCGCTTTGATATTGGTACCCAATTCGTTTGGACACCTTCTCACACGTGATGACCAGCTGTCAATGCTTCGTTGTGTGAAGAAACATCTTAGTACTGATGGTCTATTCATCCTTGATTTGTATCCAGGTGAACATCAATATGAGCAGGCTATGTTTGAAGATTCGCCTGCTAAATTGCCTGACGGTCGAACCGTTACGAGATATGGTGAGATTACATCTGATTTTGAGAAAAAACTGATGCGCGTCGAACTACGATATATTGTTCGAAGTCCTGATGGGATACTGATTGATGAAATCAATGTTGTTTCTGGTGCTGCTCTCATCTTCAAGGAGGAAGCGGATAACCTCGTCAACACCTTGGGATTCCATATTGTGGATGAGTTTGGTGATTTTGAAAAGAATCCATATTCCTCTGATTCTGGTCGTAGGATATTCATACTTAGAAAATGAGTAGAGAGAGGCTGGAGTTTTCAACCTCTCTTGACTTTAAAAAATGGGTGAAGACCATTTAGTGGATTAGCTCACTTGTTCAGGAGGAGGTAACTGGTCAACCTTCTTTGGCTCTTCTCTGAATGTCACTCCATCCTCGTACTCAAGACTATCTGTGTAGAGAACTTCACCCTCTACGTAAGCCTCTCTCTCAATGTAGATGGTCTTCCCATATAGACTCCCAACGCGTGCGCGTTCCTCTATTCTAATATCATTACCGTAGAGAGAGTCAGTTCTTGCGCGTTCGCGAATGAGGATTTCATTTGATTCTACAAAGCCTCTGACCTCTGATCTCTTTCCAATTCGAAAACCATCAGTAGCTCTGATGTATTCTGCTTGAATCTCACCGCCAACAATAATCCGGAATGTGTCAATACGACCTTCAGTCCTCACTGTGCCGCCGACTTTTATCTTTCCATCACTCTTTAGGTTTCCACCGACAGCAATAGTTCCACCAACATTCAAACCTTCAGTGACCTCTAGATTTCCATCAGTCTTGACAGTTCCGCCAACATCAATTGTACGTCCTTTGGCATCACCAGCGAGCTTCACGGTTCCACCGACATTGATCTCACCAAACTCAAAATCACCGTCTGCTTTGAAAGTGCCTCCAATGTCAACAGTTGTAATTTTGGAACCCTGGCCAACCTTAGCGGTTCCACCTACATCTAGATCTTCAATCTCAATCGCTTCCTCTGCTTTGAAGCTTCCACCAACGGACACTTTCTTGATGAATCCTCGCACAGTTTTTCCAGTACCACCTGCATCAAACTCCTCAGCTTGGATTTTACCATAAATCCCAACAGATCCCCCGCCGGAAACACGCTCAACATCTACATTACCTTCAATTTTGACTGAACCGCCACCAGTGAGTCTCTGTGCCTTAGCATCACCAATAACCTTGATCGAGCCTCCCGCCTTCGCAGATAAGCAATCAAGGTTTCCTTCGACTTTGAAAGTCCCACCAACGCGAATCTCACGAGCGTTTGTATCACCACGAACAACAAGACTGCCCCGTGGAATGTCTACTACCTTATCTACTGTGAGATTACCGTCTACAGTTATTTGGTCCCGGCTCCTGGACTCAATTCTCCCACAGTGCAGATTTCCTTCTACATTAAGTTCATCTATGACGCGTAAAGTCCCTGTAATCACGATCGTTTCTCCATCGGCTGGAGCGAGTGTCCTGCAGTTTCGAACCTCGACATCACCGTCAACCTTTCCGAGTTCGACACGATCTTCGTTTTTGAATGTCAATTTTTCAGCCATCTTGGCCTTCACCTTGTGTTATTCTATGTAAACTCGTTCATTATTAGTATATAAAGCGGGGCCACTTTAGAGGGTCACAAATTGTGACTAGCTTTGGGTTTCCAGACATTATTTTCACATCCCAATTATTGGCTCTGGGATTGGTATTCCAACAAGTCCTGCTAGTCTCTTATACAGCTCTAAGTATTGATGTCCTCGAACAGTCACCTTGAATACAGTCATGCCTTCATCGTCTTCGTCTTCGAGTAGACCCCTTTCTACTAACTCGGTGATAGACTCTTTTGCTCTATCAACAGGCATGTTTGTGGAACGCGCAGCTCGCGTCAGTGGACATTCACCCCAGATGTAGATGACACGCAACAATTCTGCATAAATGTCGTAGCGCGTACGCTTCTGAAGTTCTCTCCTCTTCCTCTTCTTCTTCTTCGGTTCTTGGTCTTCTGACATCCGCGCTGTCCTCCAATGAAGCTGAGCGAAAGAGAATATGAATTTACTGTACTGGGCTTAATTTTCATGGTTTCATTAGGACCAACAATCCTTATGACTCAGAAAGCAACTCAAGATTCAGCGAGACGAAACTTGGATGATTCGTTGTGTGTATATAGTAAAGAAAGATGGCGAGCCTTTGTACGGACGCTCATTTGAAGAGGCTTCATGTCTTGATCCTCATTCACTACCATCATATGTTAGAAGTTCTGTAGTCATGATGCAATCCAGTTCTAGCACAACTTCAAACAGAGTCTACACACTTGAGATTAAGGAATGCATCTGGTCATATGTCTTCTATCCCTCTTTCACGCTTGTGTCTATGACCTCGCAAGAGGAACCTTTGATCCAGGTGAAGAATCTCATGCTCTCTTTGGGACGAGCTATATCTGACGAATATGGAACGCTTATTGAATCCTGGAGCGGGAGTATGAGTGATATCGCTGACATTGACTCGTTGATAAATGAATATCTCTCAGTTTCTCTTGACAAACCTTCAGGAAAATCCCTCAAACTATTCGAAAGGTTGGTTACCGAGGCACTGAAACACCCTGAGATTGCTTTCGTTGGAATATTCGATTCTGAGGGTAATATGATTAGAGGAAATGTTCCGGAAGTCTACATGTTTAGGATACAGGTCGAGATAGCACAAGGAGCCATCTCCCCTATAATGGACATTGCTCCGTCAGCTGTGAAATCTGGAGATCATGTCTTGCAAATGTTGAAAGTTCACTCGCTTACTGTCCTTGTTGCCTCCCAACCTGGTGAGAGTGACTTACAATCCGTGAGTAAGGTCAGTGAAATCGCTCATTCGATAAATGAGAAGCTGTCGTAGAAGTTTTATTCACTTCTGATGATAGTTGCATCTAGGTGTGCTTGCTGGTGGTCAGTCCTGAAAGAACAATCTTCGAAGCTGAAGAACTGATCGACCAAGCAATATGGCGTGGGACTCGGGACCACGATTACAAAAGCGAACTAACGCTCTGTTCCGAGGCTAAAATCATTCTTGATGGACTAACAAATCTTGACTCACTAGCTGAGAAGCATAGACGGAGGGCTCTGTCTCAATGTTTGTTAAGAATTGACCATGCCTATGTGGGGCTAGGAGATCATGAATGGAGTATTGAAAGGGCAACTGAAGCTCTAACCCTTGCTGAAACGTCCGGTAGTGAGGTACAAATAGCTAGAGCTTTGCTATCATTAGGTAATGCATACCTCAATGCAGGCGATAACTACAGCGCTGAACGACAATGGGTCAGACTTCTCTTACTCGCTGAGGACTATCCTGATGATAAGGAGATGCAAAATGTAGTTGGATCAACACTGATTGTAAGAGGGAAAGTGTTGGTTGAAAAGAAGCTTCATAGGCAAGCCGCACGCGTCCTAGAAGATGCTTATTCTACACTATCTTCTGCTGGAAACTATATCGAGTGTGTCCAAGCCTGTGATATGCTGGCTCAGGTGTATCTTGAATTGGAGGCACCTGAGAAGGCTGAGACCTACAAGTCAAAAGCTGAGGAGTATCGGGAAAGAATCAGCAAACAGCCAAATCCCTATGATCCTTGATATGACGAAAGACACAAGTATAGCACTTGTAGGGTCGCTGATAATACTTAATCGAGGATTCTCAATGCTAATTGTTGGAATATGCGGGTCTCCAAAGACAGAACATTCAAGCACCCATTTCTTACTAGAGAAATCTCTTGCAGCTATTTCTGATGCTGATACCTTGTTGCTTAACATCAGTGACTATAAAATCAACCACTGTACAGGATGTGATTCTTGTGTAAGGAAGAAACCCTGTCCTCAGAGTGCCAACGACGATATGCCCGAGATTGAAGAAACACTCAAAACCGCTGATGGTATTATCATTGCTGCACCTTCATATTTCACCACCGTTCCAGGGGTCCTCAAAGATTTCATTGATCGCTCTCGAGCCATGAAGATGAATGATACTCAACTCAAAGATACTGTCTTCGGAGCTATCACTTACGCTGGTCTTAGGTATGGTGGCCAAGAACATGTTATTGATGTTCTGAATAGGTACGCTCTCGCTCAAGGTATGATTGTAGTTGGTAGTCTTGGAAGCCCTGTCAAGCATGGTACTTTTGGTTCCGGAAGCCTTCAGACTGATGAAGGTTCATGGAGAACTGCGAAAGAGGATGAACTTGCTGTGAAGGGTAGCGAACTTCTGGGAATACGGGTTGAAAAGATTGTCAAGAGGTTACAGAACTCTGGTGACAAATGATGACTTCAGGTCTTATTCAGGTGTATACCGGTGAAGGTAAAGGGAAAACCACCTGTGCATTAGGAGCTGGCTTACGAGCTGCCGGACATGACCTTCAGGTATTAATGATCTCCTTTATGAAAGCAAAATTCGCAATGAGGGAGGGATCTGAGGCGGTCAATTATGGGGAATTCGCAAGCATTGACAAGATTCCTAATTTCACTATCGTTCCTGTTGGTCGAGAAACCTTTGTTGATAAAGAGAATCCGGATCCCATAGATGTTAAAATGGCTCAGGATGGATTGCGCCTAGCACAGGAGGCAATTCGAGAAAAGAAATGCGACGTTCTGATTCTTGATGAGATTAATGTGGCTGTGGAATGGAATCTTATCACACTTGATGAACAACTAGATTTGATTCAGAAAAAACCTGAGAGAATGGAGTTGATTATGACCGGACGATATGCCCGTCAGGAAATCATAGATGCTGCTGACCTTGTCACAGAAATGAAGGAGTTAAAGCATTACTTCAAAGGAAAGAATATTCAAGCTCGTAAGGGATTCGAATTCTAGTTGCTTCACTAATCGAACAGTTAATATTCTGTGCCTTTTTTAGACACTTGTTCTATGATTTGGAGGAGTCCTCGATGGTTGAAGACACATCCAAGAAGATTGCTGCCGCCAATGACAGCTGGGAAAAGAACACACTCTCTCCACATCAGGCAAAGCATCCTGACCGTAGAAAGGAGTTTGTTACTACTTCCAGTAAACCTGTGAAGGTCATATACACACCTCTTGATATTCCCAAGTTTGATTACATGAAGGACTTGGGATTCCCCAGTGAGTTTCCCTTCACTCGTGGTGTCCAACCCTCCATGTATCGAGGAAGACTCTGGACCATGAGGCAGTTCGCAGGAATGGGGTCTGCTGAAGAGACCAATGAGCGATTCAAGTTTTTGCTTGCTAATGGCCAGACGGGGCTCAGTGTAGCATTTCATCTTCCAACACTCTATGCCAGAGACTCTGATCATCCCTTCTCTCATGGAGAGGTGGGAAAACTCGGTGTTGCCGTTGACTCACTGAAAGACATGGAGATACTCTTTGATGGTATTCCATTAGATAAGGTCACTACCTCAATGACAATCAACGCACCTGCTTCAATCCTCTTGGCAATGTATATGGTTGCTGCTGAGAAAAAGGGTGTGTCTGCTGACAAGATTGGTGGGACAATCCAAAATGATCTGCTGAAAGAGTACATGGCACAGAAATCATGGATTCTAGCACCAAAGCCCTCATTGAGGATCATCGGTAACATCATGGAATATGCTATAAAGAATATCCCTCGTTGGAATACCATCTCAATCTCTGGTTATCATATCCGTGAGGCTGGATCTACTGCAGCTCAGGAACTTGCTTTCACACTTCTCAATGGTATGGAGTATGTGAAGGTGGGGATTCAACAAGGTCTAGATGTTGATGCTTTTGCACCTCGACTTTCCTTCTTCTTTAATGCACATAATGACATCTTTGAAGAAGTCGCCAAATATCGTGCAGCAAGACGAATTTGGGCTCGAGAAATGAAGGAGACCTTCGGGGCTAAGAAAGAACGGTCTCTCTGGATGCGATTTCATACTCAGACTGCGGGCTGTTCACTTACTGCACAACAGCCAATGGTCAATGTTGTAAGGACGGCATATCAAGCCCTTGCAGCCGTACTTGGAGGAACACAATCGTTGCACACCAACTCAATGGATGAAGCATTAGCGCTTCCGACAGAGAATGCTGTTCGAGTCGCACTCAGAACTCAACAGGTTCTTGCTCATGAGAGTGGTGCGGCCAATACAATAGATCCTCTAGCTGGTTCTTACTATGTGGAGGCACTCACTAACGAGATGGAGGAGGAAGCCTATAACTACTTTGACAAAGTTGAAGCTCTAGGAGGAGTTGTTGAAGCCATTGAAAAGGGATTCTTCCAGAGGGAGATTGCAGACGCATCCTACCGGTATCAGAAAGAAATTGAGAACGGTGAAAGGACTATTGTCGGTGTAAACGACTATGTCCTCGAAGGCGAGGAAATCACCATTCCTGTTTTGAAGATAGATCCTGAAGTGGAGCGTCGTCAGATCGAACGCACTCAGAAGATACGGAAAGACCGTGACAACAAGAAAGTTGAAGACATATTGGATGGGCTTCGGAAGGCTTCAGAAGGTGACGAGAATGTCATGCCTTACATCATCAGTGCAGTCAGAGAGTATGCCACAGTCGGAGAGATATTCCAGGTCTGGCGTGATCTCTGGGGAGAATGGGACGAGCCTAAGATTTTCTGAATATCTTCTCTCAGGTTGTTCCTCGTCTTCTAAAGATGTAGATAACTACAACTAATGCAACAACTCCACCCACGATAGATACTGCGATTAATGTTACATTTGGCCTACTAATTGTGAAGACTGAATCTGAAACATCCTCTGAAACAAGACCTACGACACTTCTAGCGACGACACGAATGAGATACTGATTTCCATCCGGTAATTCACTAATGTCCCATACATAGTTAGTGTCTTCAGAATACTCAATTAGCACCGACCATGTTTCACCAGAATCTAGAGAATAATAGATATCATATGTTACTGGAAATCCCCATGATTCCAAAGCTTCGCTCCATGTGATATCATAGGTTCCAAAGATTGATTCTCCTCCATTCGGTGTGAGGACTGTTGGAGCTGACAAGGTATGGTTCTTTACCTCGTACTCAGCTCCTGTTGTGTACTCTGAAACCAGTCCATCAACACATTCAGCGATTACTCTAAACTTGTATTCTGCACTCTCTGTGAACTCTGAAGGGACCCAGTCAAGATTTGTGTCAACCAGATTATCTGCAATCTCACTCCATGATACACCACCGTCTATTGACAACGACACATTATAGGTTGCATCATGACCGAATGTGTCACTTGAAACTACCCAACGAAGTTGAGAAGGTTCCCAGAATTTTTTACCAGCCATTGTTTCGTTTGGATAGATTAGTCTTGGTTTTGTTAAGATATGCATCAGATTCGTCTGGAAGACCTTAACATATGGTTCAGGATCGCTCCCTTCATCAACATAAAAATACGGTCGGTCAACAATATTATCCTCATTTGCATCTGGCCATGTCCACACATCATAGTAGTTACCGGTGATGTCGTTGTTTAAACCCACATCAGCAATATAGGTGGAGAAAAGTGTGAATGCAAGGTTGTTCTCGATGAAATTGTTATGAGTAACAAGGCTGTTGTC